>CAZBRI010000647.1:0-1501 GCA_964494055.1 uncultured Anaerolinea sp. | reverse complement strand
TACACGGCTCTGAACACTCTTTCCCTACACGACGCTCTTCCGATCTGGGACCAGCCAGGCATTCGTCGTCCTGCTGCCCGTGCGCTCAGTGGGTGTAATGGGCGATCAGCGCACCTACCAGGAAGCCTGCGCCATCCGGGCGGTGCTGACCGACGACTTCATGACCGCGGACTGGTCGCGCATTCCGTATGACGTGCTGGTACGCATCTCCACCCGCATCGTCAACGAAGTCCCCGGCATCAACCGCGTGGTCTACGACATCACCTCCAAACCGCCTGCAACGATCGAGTGGGAATAAGCACCCCCGGGTAAACAATTTTCCGGATGCTCTCCCCGGTGCATGGTGCCGGATGCATTCTCCGGTGCAAGGTGCCGGATGCTCTCTCCGCTTCATCGTGCATCACACAGGTACTTTACTTGATGAAAAAGCTCCCGCAATAGTATATTGTCATTAAACATTGTGCCCTTTGTGTCTTCGCGGCAAAACGCATTTCATTTAATAAGTGCCATGTCGATGTGTTTTTCCCTTTTTTACCCGTCATACCGTAAAATATTAGTACAAGCAAAATTGTTCCTGCAGAAGGTAAACACAATGGAATTATCCGAAGTCATCGCCAAAAGATACAGTGTCCGGGCTTACACCGATGCCCCCGTGGAAGATGAAAAACTGGCCGCCGTGCTGGAAGCTGCCCGCCTGGCTCCCACCGCCGCCAACCGTCAGCCCTTCCAGCTGATCGTCCTGCACACTGCCGGACGGCAGGAAGAGATCAGCAGGATCTACCGCCGGCCGTGGTTCAGCCAGGCACCGCTGCTGATCGCTGTCTGCTCAATCTCATCTCAGGCCTGGGTGCGCGAGAGTGACCGCTTCAACGCGCGCCTGATCGATGCTGCAATCGCCGCTGATCACCTGATCCTGACTGCCGCCAGCCTGGGCCTCGGCACCTGCTGGGTGGCCGCCTTCAACGTTGAGGCTGCCCGCAGCGTCCTGCGCCTGCCCCCGGAAGCCGAACCTGTCATCTTCACCCCCCTCGGCTATCCCGCAGACCAACAGGGCCCCCGTGAGCGCAAACCGCTCGAGGCGCTGGTGAGGTATGAGCACTGGTAGGATGGATGAGAAAAGGGCTTATTACGAATTTTATGGAAAGAGCCGAATTACATGGGTAATATTTTCAGGGTTATTTTCTGAAAATATGAATCACCTGTTGACATTAACCAGTGTTCCCGTTGATAATTAACCCGTACTGAATTATCCATACTGGCAAAGCACCCGGGGAGAAATCCATTGACTGTCGAACTGATCCTTGCACCCCCCGCAGCGGGGAAGACGAGATATTGTATTGAAAGATTACAGGCACAATTGAAGGCGCAGCCGCTGTCCGGGGCATGGGTCATCCTGCCAAACCGGCTGCAGGCCCAGGCCTTCAAGCAGCGTGCCGCACATGGAGGCGGGCAGATCGGGGGCAGGATCGGGGTTTTCAGTGATCTTTTCGAGTATATCCTG
>CAZBRI010000646.1:0-1509 GCA_964494055.1 uncultured Anaerolinea sp. | reverse complement strand
GATAGCTTCAGGTGACTGGAGTTCAGACGTGTGCTCTTCCGATCTGTCATCTTCTCACCGCCTGGTGCTGATCACCAAGGGCGACCTGATGGACCAGGAGAATAAGCTGTCCCGTTCCGGCCTTGGAGATTATTTCGAGACGGTGGAAATTGTCAGCCAGAAAAACACTGCCATGTACACGCGCCTGCTGAAGAAGACTTCCATCACCGCAGCTGAATTCCTGATGGTGGGTAACTCGCTGCGCTCTGACATTTTGCCTGTGCTGGAAATTGGTGCCAATGCGGTATACATCCCGTATGCCACCACCTGGCAGCATGAAGCGGCCGATGAACCGGCTGCCGGCACCCGCGGGTATTTCGCGCTGGATAGTTTTGGGCAGCTCCCCGGGCTGGTTTCTGAGATCGAAGAAGCTTAAAATAAACATCCCGCAGGCTGCCTGCGGGATGAGAGAAAGGGGGGGAGTGTATCACTTTGCCTTGATGGTGATGGTGCGGGGTTTTACCGCTTCAGATTTCGGCAAGGTGACCGTCAGGACTCCGTTCTCAAAGTCGGCCCTGGCTTTATCGGTCTGAACAACGGACGGCAGCCGGATGGAACGTTCGAATGAACCGCTGTGCTGTTCACGAATTATATAGGTGACGTCTTTTTGTTCAGCCGTTCCGTTGAATTCACCTTTGATGGTCAGGATGTCTTCTGCGACAGTGATCTGAACGTCGGCAGGCTTGATGCCGGGCAGAATTGCCCTGACAAATACGTTATCTGGATCCTGGTAAAGATCAACGGCGGGCATGGTGGAGCCTCCACTCATGCTGAGGGGACGGGTGAATGAATCATTGAAAAGCTGATCCATTGCATCGCGCAAAGACATGACTTCGCGCATCGGCTCGAAACGAATTAAGTTTGACATGGTGAACCTCCTTAAAGGTTTTTGAATAAAATAGAATTGAATTGAACTACACCCTTAATTTAATCCCCGAATGTCTGAAAAATATTTAAATTTTATTGAAATATTGTTAATTTTTCCCGGATGGTTTAACTATGAAGAATTTTTCTGAACTGGGTAATAAAGTTGTTCCATAATTCTTTTCTTTTCGGCTATATGGTAACAGCCTGGCACAATGCGGACCCCCTCCTGCCTCCCCCATTTTCAAAAAACGAAAATGGGGGAGGAAAATGTACACTATTTTTTCTGAAATGCTTTAATTATTCATATCATGATTTTCTGGAAACATGATTGACTGCTGGGGCTTTTTTTTTGTTCCACTTTCGGCGAGCAGATCCCGCTGGGATTTAACAAAAGACGAATAATAATTTATCGGGTGAGATTTCCTGTTTTTTTCTCCTCCCATAAAAAATCCGGTCTTTGGATTTTTTGGGGGAGGCTGGGAGGGGGTCTGATTTACGCCCCTGCAAGGCTCGCGTGGAACTCAGAACAGTGTTCTTTATATATGAGTTATTCGTCTCATTCGGCTTTTTTCGAGTAATTCGTGATCATCCTGGCGCAATGCG
>CAZBRI010000645.1:0-1518 GCA_964494055.1 uncultured Anaerolinea sp. | reverse complement strand
TTCCCTGTCGCGTCCACGACTTCGGCACCGGCCGGGATGGGAATATCCTTGTCGATGCGGGTGATCGTCTCCCCCTCGCACCAGATGTCCGCCACATACCGCGAAGACCCGGTGACAATTTCACCGCTTTTTATCAGGAGTGCCATGAGGGCAATCAAAGCACGGAGTTATTTACATCCCCAGAAGAATTTCACGGATCACTTTCTTTTGAGCATTGGTGAGTTCGAATGGAAGAAACTCCTTATAAAAGCCATTGAATAAATCTCCTATATGGCCGAACACATTGCCTTTAACTTTTTGATATCTATTGAGTTTGTACCTCAACAATTTGATTTGTATAAAGAACAGCTCGTCGAACTTCAACCGGGCCCGGGCCTTTTCCAAATTATCTGTATCGGTAGGGAAATGGAAATTGAGCAGAGCATCTCCGCGCCCCAACAGTTTGAGTTGATCCATCACCTCATTGCTCAATATCTCGGGGATGACGCCTTTCAACTGTGTGATGAGCAACTTGGTTATCTTTGAGATGGCACGCGTGCTCAATCCATTCAACTTCATCTTATCTGTTGAAGAATAAACAGGATGCAACGGATCGGCAGGTTGTGCATTATACTCTGCCACTGATTCAGTTTCGGGATGCGACATGTTGTATCGCCCGTTGAACAACGATGGTTTCCCAAAAACAATCCATTCGCTGCCCAGGGTAAATTTATCTTTCACCCAACTAATACCCTGAAACCATAGCAGTTCTATAGCCGAAGTTGCGTCTCTGATGGTAACAACCAATCGGGCGGTGTTTTTCTGCCCAGCCATCTGTACATCAACCACCTTTCCTCTGATTTGAATATAGGCATTGTCGGAATTGATCTCCGCAATGGGCGTGAACTTGCTACGGTCCACATGTCGGAAAGGATAGTAGGTGAGCATATCGTAGTACGTGCTCACTCCGGCTTCTTTGCGCAACAGTTCACCCCGTTTGGGGCCAACCCCTTTCAGGTACTCAATGGGTGTTTGAAGCAAATCAACCGACATGATCAGTATTTTGATATTATTCCTAAAAACGAAACTATCAATGAAGTTCCATTTTCAGATGGTACGAAGCACAAAAGTATAAAAACAAACGCAGCTCTTCGTTAGTGAAGAGCTGCGTTTGTTTATCTTATTTTCTATTTGTAATGGGTTTATGATCTATCTAAACAGATGCTATTAAAGCAAAAGTTCAAATTTTACAGATCTAATACTCCCAAAGTTGCTGTTCAAAACTGAAAAGCTCTTCCTTGATCCTTTCTGATTCCAGAATAGCATCAATACCAGTGGTATATTCGCTGATCGTCCTGTCATATTGGTTGTCAACCTTGTAAACATAGCTGTTGAACATCCTCTTCCAGAAAAAGTCATCATAAGTTAGCTTGGCTGCACCATTAAACCTGTTGAACACATCGCTTTTGGCAAGAATAGGCCTTGCTTCAGGAAAATAAATCCAGAATAAAGGTTTAGGGCCTTTATAGCTTCCATCGT
>CAZBRI010000644.1:0-1523 GCA_964494055.1 uncultured Anaerolinea sp. | reverse complement strand
TAGCATTGACCTGGCAAAACGGGATGTTACCCGCGCTGAAGATAACTACAAACGCTACGCCAGGAAGCCCGAAGGTGATTCTGGCAAATCCCAGGCATTACTGACATTAGCAAATGCCCGGCAGAAATTACCTGACCTGACAAACAAATATAACTGGTATACCGGCAAGGCAACCGCCCTGGACGCAGAGAAATACCGGGCAGATCTGGCTGTAGCGATTGCCAAAGTAGATGATTCTCAACGTGAAGTAGAACGTTTGAAAAATGGACCAAGCGAATCTGATATTGCCGCAGCAAAAGCACGTGTTGCCGCAGCCGAAGCCACATTAAATCAGTCAAGGATTATTGCACCCATTAACGGCATGATCACGCAGGCAGATACAACAGCCGGCGACCTGGTGACACCCGGTTCAGCCGCTTTCCGGATTGATGATATATCCACCCTGCTGGTTGATCTTCAGATCTCTGAAGTTGATATTAACAATATTACAATCGGCCAGGCTGTCACAGTTTCCTTTGATGCAGTCCAGGGAAAAACCTATGAAGGAAAGGTGTCAAAGATCAGCCAGGCTGGTGATTCAAGCGGCAGCGGTGTAAATTTCACCGTCACAGTCCAGCTTTCCGGCGTTGATAATCTGATCAAACCGGGTATGACAGCGGCAGTCAATATCACCGTCCGCGAAGTTAAAGATGCTTTGATCGTGCAAAACCGTGCCGTTCGCCAGGTAAATGGGAAACGTGTTGTTTACATTCTTAAAAATGACAGCCCCGTTTCAGTGGAAATTTCACTGGGTGCGACATCGGATAATAACAGTGAAATTGCAAGCGGAGACCTTAAAGAAGGTGATCTCATCATTTTGAATCCTCCGGCCGCCAACCGCAGTCCATTCGGCGGGTAATTGAGGTCTTCATGAAACAACAAGTAATCGTCGCTGAAAACCTGTACAAAACATACCAGATGGGTGATGTTCAGGTGAACGCCTTGAGAGGCCTTAACATGACCGTTGACCGCGGTGAAGTGGTCGCGATCGTCGGTCCATCCGGCTCTGGAAAATCCACCCTGATGAATATTCTTGGCTGTCTCGACCGTCCAACATCAGGCAGCTATTCACTGGATGGAGAAGAGGTCGCCGATCTTAGCGATGACCAGTTAGCTAACATTCGTAACCGCAAAGTTGGTTTTATTTTCCAAAGCTTTAATTTACTTTCGCGCGCTACAGCCCTCTCGAATGTCGAATTACCCCTGCGGTACTCCGGCAGAAAAGAAGGCCGAAAAGAAAAAGCGCGCCAATCCTTAATTGCAGTTGGACTTGAAAACCGTATCAATCACAAACCATTTGAATTATCCGGTGGACAGCAGCAGCGTGTTGCTATCGCGAGGGCACTGGTAAATGACCCCGCCATCATTATGGCAGACGAACCAACCGGCAACCTTGACTCAAAAGTAGGCCAGGAGATCATGGATCTGCTGTTAAATTTAAACAAAGAGGTTGGCACTACTTTGATCATTGTTACCCATGATCC
>CAZBRI010000643.1:0-1525 GCA_964494055.1 uncultured Anaerolinea sp. | reverse complement strand
AGATCTCCACGGCTCTGAACACTCTTTCCCTACACGACGCTCTTCCGATCTTTCACCATTCCTCTCTGGAATGTATATTCCTTCTTTGTCACATATGCCAGCCTGGATGGTTGGAAACCGGATAATAACGCAGCTAAAAACGGAGAACTTGCTTTCAGTCAGCTGGATAAATGGTTACTGTCTGAATTAAATGCGCTGGTTCGTGATATTACATTCGCTTATGAAAATTATGATGTGACATCTGCCACCCGCCCGCTTGAAAAATTCATCGAGAATCTTTCCACCTGGTACCTGCGCAGATCACGCCGCCGTTTTTGGAAATCTGAATCTGATACCGATAAACAGGCTGCATATTCCACACTTTATACAGCCCTGGTAACGGTCAGCAAATTGATTGCGCCAGCCATGCCATTCCTGGCTGATGAGCTATATCAAAACCTGGTCAGATCATTTGACCCGAATGCTCCTGAATCTGTTCACCTCGCTTCCTGGCCGGAAGTAGATTTGAGCCTGGTGGACGATAAATTGAATAAAGATATGGGTCTGATCATGCGCCTGGCTTCTTTAGGCCATTCTGCCAGGTCCAAGGCCAACCGAAAGGTTCGGCAGCCGCTGGCTGAAGCGGCTTTTTCAACTGCGAATTTCAGCGATAGGCCTGTGATTGCCCAATATGATGATCTCCTGATGGATGAGTTGAATGTTAAGAAGGTGCGATTACTGGATGCTAGCACGGAAGCGCTGCAGCACACTGTTAAACCGCTTCCCAAGCAGCTTGGCCAAAAATATGGCAATAAATTTCCAGCAATACAGAAAAGTATTCTTGCCGGAAACAGCGAAGATATAGCACATCAATTGCTGACTCAAGGTAAAGTGAAAATAGTCGTGGATGGTGAGAATTATGAGATCCTTCCCGAAGAGGTTGAAGTCAAGTCACTTGCAAAGGAAGGATTTGCTGTGGCAGAAGAAGGTTCTTACGTGGCAGCACTGGTCACTGATCTGACCCCTGAACTCGTCGCTGAAGGATTGGCACGGGAATTCGTCCGCCATTTACAGGATTTCCGCAAAGACAGCGGGCTTGATGTCGCTGATCGTATCAAGGTAACACTTACAGCCTCTCCATTGCTCAGGGAAGCTATTGAGAAATATCGTGAATACATTACCAGTGAGACATTGACGGTAGCTTTATCTTTTTCAGAAAATCCAGGTAATGCAAAAGTAATCGATGATTCTTTTGATGGAGAAACAGTGACGATCGGTTTGGTAAAAGCCTGATCTAAAATTATTTATCATGAGACAGGGAAAATTCAAGTTATTTTCCCTGTCTCTCTTATTTTTAGGACAATTATTATCTATTCCGGCTGCAATAAGGTTGGAACTTCTGTAATTTCCACAGTGTATAATAATTACAATACAAGTAATCACGGTCAGCATCCTGGAACGGAGAAAATATGGAAAACAAGACTCAATTGAAATTACCATTCCACCGTCAATTCTTTGCTTATTCAGTTCATTTTTTCACCGCAAC
>CAZBRI010000642.1:0-1525 GCA_964494055.1 uncultured Anaerolinea sp. | reverse complement strand
TTTTGGGCCCCCACCCCGGCAGATGATCAGCGAAAGAAAAACGGCACCCCTGTTTTATCCATTTATGGAACACAGGATGGCGGCTTGAAAAATGGAACCGTTATCAAACAGCACCAAAAAGATGAACCCGCCGATACTATTTTTATCGAGATACAGGGAGCCAATCACGGTCAATTCGGCGATTATGGCCCTCAGCCGGGGGATAACCCGGCACTGATCACCCCGCAGGAACAATGGCAGCAGGTCACTAATGCAACTGTCTCTTTCCTGGAACAGATAAAGAAATGATCGGAGGATTTAATCTCCGGATGATTAATATTTAACCCGCCCGGCACTGGAAAAGTGCATGGCAAACCTGATAGACTATTTATAGGTGATACTATTGAACCAGGAGTAAAAATGAATATTAAAACTGAAAAAGCACCAGAATTTTCATTACCTGATTTTTCCGGTAACGAAATCAAGCTGAGTTCTTTCCTTGATCAAAAGAATGTTGTCCTGATCTTCCTGCGCGGCTTCATGTGACCTTATTGCCGCGCACATCTCGCACGCCTGCGGGATGATTATGCGGCCTTTACTGCGCGTGACGCAGTCATCATTACAATCGGACCAGACGGTCCACGGGCTTTTGAACGATACTGGTCTGACGAAAAATTACCATTTACAGGTATTCCAGACCCCAAACATATCGTTGCAGATGTTTATGGACAGGAATGGAATTTATTCAAACTCGGCAGGGTACCAGCCTTATTGCTTGTCGATAAAAAAGGTTTGATCCGCTACCAGCATTATTCCAGTTCAATGTCCGATATTCCCGCCAATGAACTTGTTCTTTCATTCCTGGATAAGATGAATCAAGCATGACACCCGGCAATCTTGCATTTCTTGGCTCCGGCGAGACATCCCTCGCCGGAGGCAGAATATTTGAGCAGCTCGCCAGGCAAATCTCGCAGCCGCTGCGGATTGCGATACTCGAAACACCGGCAGGGTTTGAACTAAACTCTGCCCAGGTTGCGGGCAAAGTTGCAGATTTTTTGCGCACCCGTCTCGGGAATTATCGGCCTCAGGTGGATGTGATCGCTGCCCGTAAAAAAGGAAGCGGTTTCAGCCCGGATGATCCGGAAATTTGTGCACCGCTGCTGAATGCCAATATGATCTTTATGGGACCCGGCAGTCCCACCTATGCAATCAACCAATTAAAAGGCAGCCTGGCTTGGAACCTTATCCGCGGCAGGCACAGGCTTGGGGCTACCCTAATTTTTGCAAGTGCTGCCACCATTGCGGTCGGCGGATACGGGCTTCCGGTCTACGAGATCTATAAAGTGGGGCAGGATGTCCATACGGTTGAGGGTTTAGACCTTTTTGCAGATTTTCAAACTGAATTGTCCATCGTCCCGCACTGGAATAATTCGGAAGGCGGGGCTGATCTCGATACCAGCCGCTGCTTTATCGGTATGGATAGATTCGCAGAATGGTGTTAGATCGGAAGAGCGTCGTGTAGGGAAAGAGTGTTCAGAGCCGTGTA
>CAZBRI010000641.1:0-1532 GCA_964494055.1 uncultured Anaerolinea sp. | reverse complement strand
TCTACACGGCTCTGAACACTCTTTCCCTACACGACGCTCTTCCGATCTATAACACGACGGTCAGGCTGAATAAAATACCCGAAATAATTAGAATGTTTCCCTGTTTTTTGACATTCCGGATGGATGCCAGGCCAAATGCACCAATCAGTGCGCCAGCACCGGAGGACGAAAGCAAAATCCCATACCCTGCCGGTCCGCCGTTCCAGATATCCCGCGCAAAAATCGGCAGCAGGTTCTGGTAGGACCTGCCAAATATTGCTGCCAGGGATGAGAGGATCAGCAGCATCAGGATCATCCTGTTGTTTTTTGCATATTCAAGGCCGGCAAGCATGGATTTACCAATGGATAAATGTGTCAAATTTTCATCATGTTTTTTGACATCTTTCATCCAGAATAGGGCAATGATTACGGCCAGGTAACTGACCGCATTCAGGAAAAATAAGGTTCCCGCGCCGAGAGGGGCGAGCAGCATACCAGCGATGGCCGGACCAATAAGAGCTGCTCCTGTGTAGGTTGCAGAATTCAATGAAATGGCATTCATCAGGTCATTTTTGGGAACAAGATCTGGCACCAGTGCCTGTCGAGCGGGATTATCAAAAGCGAGTAACGCTGAACCTGCAAATGAAGCAATTAAAATATATGAAATGTGCACCGTTCCGGTCCAGGTCATGATGGCAAGGATAAGTGCAGTGAGCATCGCTCCAGTTTGTGTCACAAATAATAATTTAACCCGGTCGATCCTATCCACCACAGCACCGCCTAAAAGCGGGAGCAGGATCATCGGAACCGCAAAGCTCAAACCCAGTAAACCAAGCCATAAAGGAGAATTTGTTAATTGAAGGACAAGCCAGCCCTGTGCCACATTTTGCATCCAGGTGCCGGTATTTGATACGATCAAACCCGCCCACAGTAATTTGAAATTACGGTGCTGCAAAGCAGCAAAGCGCGGGGTTTGAACAGTCTGATCGGTCATTATTGCTCCTGGATGATTTTGAAAAATAATAATATATTAAAAAATATATCAAAAAACCGCCATCAGGCGGCTTTTTGATATTCCACTAATTTACTTGAGAGTGTTTGCCGGTCAGGTTCAGTCATTTTTATCCCATCCGGAAATATGATCGTTGGAACTACCTGGTTTCCATTATTCAGCTGACGCACGAATTGTGCTGCTTTTTCATCTTTTTCAATATCAATATCCAGGTACTCGACATTCATATCAGAAAATACTCTGTGTGCGCGATGACAATCCGGGCACCAGGATGTTCCGTACATGATGATTTGAGATGGTGTTTGTGTATATAGATCAGTCATTGGATCGAATAAAACTCCTGTTTATTTATATTCTTCCGGCAGCGGCGCCCAATCCGGTAATTCTTCTGCGTAATCATTCCAGTTTTCTTTACCGCTCCAGGAATCGATATCAAGTGAATAGACTGTTGTGCGTGCCAGCTCCTGCTGGGTAATCGGCCGGAATTCTTTTCCCGGGGTAAGGTGCGGAAAATATTTTTTAAATAATTGGTTTAAAACGC
>CAZBRI010000640.1:0-1540 GCA_964494055.1 uncultured Anaerolinea sp. | reverse complement strand
GTGAGAAGCATCGGCAACATTGATGATAACATCCACATCATTGGAGAGCAGGTAATCTTTTGCAACTGCTTCTGCGGGGTTCGAGCCTGCCAGTGTATAGGTGCCTGGAAGGTCAACAAGCTCAATCACCTGACCGGCAACCCTGACCCTGCTTTCAGTAAAAGTCACTGTTGTGCCATGGAAATTCCCGGTTTCTGCCCGGTATCCAGCTACCTGGTTAAATAGAGTACTTTTCCCGCAATTCGGACGGCCGACAAGGGCAAATTTCATGGGAGGATCTCCACCAGGATCTTGCTCGCAATTGATCTTCCAAGCGCAATTTCCCGGCCGCTTACTTCAACCAGCAGCGGACCTTTTAATGGCGCACTGCGTAATACACGGGCATTATCCCCGGGATATATTCCATGCTGAAGCAGGCGATCCTCAAATCCCGGACCGCCATCAAACCCTGTAACCTTGACCCAGGTGCCTGCGGCCATTTCGATCAATTTCATGAAATCCAATCCTTGACAAATATCATCATCAATAACCTGATAAAAATAACTAAAACGCAGCATGAATATGGTTAATCCCAAAGATTTTACTACCCAATCTGTTGAAACCAATCTCTGAAAAAAAATGCTGGAAAACCATTGACCCGGCTGTGTAAAGCTATAAATGTGTCTCGCCTGATCATCAAAAGCTGCCGGAATAAAATTCTTTATGACGCAATAACGATTGAATCGATTGAGGAGATGAGATAATACCAGAAGGTAGTGAAAAGCGGGGTAATCCTGAGAAAGCTCATAAACATAACCGTAATTATATGAGATTTTTTTATTGAAACCGGGACAACCTAATGCAACCCGGCACAGCCATTGGTACTGTTTTCAAATATGCAAATTTAAAATAAGACAAAACATCATAGAATTATGAAAATTTAATTATCCATAGGAATTATGATGAATAAAAAATTCATTTTCGGGACATTTATCCTTATTCTACTTACTATAATTTTTGCCGGGTCGATCCTGAGAGCCGGGGATGTTCGAGCATTATCCCAGGAATCGATTAATCAATCAGCCAAAATCCAATTGTCTGTTGACCTGTCAGCTTCCCGGCATGCTATCAGCCCATATATATATGGTCTGAATTTTGCAAAGGAATCGTTTGCAAAGGAGATAGATCTGCCCGTTCTGCGCTGGGGAGGGAATGCAACAAGCAGGTATAACTGGAAAAATGGTAATACGAATTCTGCCATGGATTGGTATTTTGAAAATATGCCGGAAACCAATTCCTATACTGGAGCCGTGGAAACTCATACACAATGGATCGATCAAAATATCAGGACCAGTACCAAATCCATCATCAACATACCGATGATCGGATTTGTAGCAAAAGATGATCACAGCTGTTCATTCAGCATTGCAAAATATGGTTATCAACAATCAGCCGATACCTGGAGAACGGATTGCGGGAATGGAATTCTTCCCAATTCAAATTACCTAACCGGCAAGATCGGAAGAGCACACGTCTGAACTCCAGTCACCTGAAGCTATCT
>CAZBRI010000639.1:0-1543 GCA_964494055.1 uncultured Anaerolinea sp. | reverse complement strand
AGACGCGCTGCAGGATGTCTGGTCCGAGCAGCAGGTCTTCGCGGCGGGTGGAGGAGCGTTCCATATCCACTGCCGGGAAGGTGCGGCGTTCCTGCAGTTTGCGGGAAAGGTGCAGTTCCATGTTGCCGGTACCCTTGAATTCTTCGTAAACCACATCGTCCAGCCTTGAGCCGGTATCGACCAGGCAGGTGGCAATGATGGTCAGCGAACCGCCTTCTTCAAGGTTGCGGGCTGCCCCAAAGAAATGCTTGGGCGGGTACAGGGCTGAAGGATCCATACCTCCGGACAGGGTTCGGCCGGAAGGGTTGACTGTCAGGTTATAGGCACGGGCCAGGCGGGTGATCGAATCCATCAGGATGACCACATGCCGGCCGATCTCCACCACGCGTTTGGCGCGTTCCAGGGCGATTTCAGCGGTGCGGACGTGCGAGGTCACAGGTTCGTCAAAGGTGGAGGCGATGACTTCAGCATCCACGGAGCGGTCCATGTCGGTCACTTCTTCCGGGCGCTCGCCGATCAGCGCGACCATCAGGTGCACATCGGGGTACTGGGTTGAAATGGCGTTGGCGATCTGTTTGAGGATGGTTGTTTTACCAGCCTTGGGAGGGGAGACGATCAAACCGCGCTGACCGCGGCCAATGGGGGCGATCAGGTTGATCATGCGTGTGGCAAGTATGTCCCCGCGGGTTTCAAGATCAAAGCGTTTATCAGGGAAGATTGGGGTCAGGTTTTCGAATTTTGGGCGCTGCCGGGCATCATCCGGATCCACACCGTTGACACTTTCAACTTTCAGCAATCCCCAATGCCGCTCGGAATCACGCGGGGCGCGGGCATGGCCCAGGATCAGGTCGCCGGAGCGGAGTTCGTAGCGCCGCAGCTGTGCCTGCGAGACATACACATCGTCTTCGCTGATGCTGTAGCGGGCTGAACGCAGGAAACCGATTCCTTCGTCCATGATCTCCAGGATACCGCCGCGGATCTCCAATCCTTCCTTGGAGGCTTCTTCCTGCCTCAGGCGAAGGACCAGCGCCTCTTTTTTCATACGGTTGGCATTTTGAATTCCAAAATCTTTAAATGCCATTGCACGCAGATCTGCGAGGGGCTTGCTTTCAAGTTCCAAAATATTCATCATGTGATTCTTCTCTGCTTTGATTTAATGGGGGTTGTGAAGGATAGGTTGTGAATGGTAAAGCAACAAACTGCACCTTTTCTCGGCGCAGTAACAATTAATTTTCATGGTAAAGGGAAATTTGCATTAAGCGTTTCTATAAAGCCCGGTAAGGCCCCAAAACTACCGGTATAAATGATCTCAGTTCTGGGATTTAATCCATTATAGCACACATATTTAATTTGATGTCAATGATTTTAAATAACTATCAAGAAAGAATTGTTGGTGAAAGGATGTTTACCCCCTGACTGATTCGGAATTGTCTGCCAGAATTTACCTGCGAAAATCACATTCAACCTTGAAATATACAATTATTCTTTTGCTCTTCACTGCGTTCCCAGAGGTCTCCGCGGTAAATCGCCTTCCGCAGAACGA
>CAZBRI010000638.1:0-1546 GCA_964494055.1 uncultured Anaerolinea sp. | reverse complement strand
GATAGCTTCAGGTGACTGGAGTTCAGACGTGTGCTCTTCCGATCTAGCCAGATCCGGCCCATGTGCATAAATATGCTCAAACCAGCCTGTACCAGACCGAAGGTTGTCATAAGTTCTGCCGCCCGGGTAAATGGACGGCGGAATTCTGCTTTGAAAACCCGTAAAAGGGCTGAAACAAATGTACCTGCGTGACTGATGCCGATCCAGAAGACCGTATTGACGAGAAATATACCCCAGTAAATCGGACGGTTCACACCTGCAACACCCAGACCCTGGGTAATCATCAATCCCCAGTAATATCCCAGGCAGATTGCAACAACTATTGCCAGGATAACGCTGATCACCCAGAATTTCCAGCTTGTGACATACATAGACTCCATTACCATGGAGTTCATTTCCCCGCGAGGGCGGGGATCAAGCATCAAATGCTCTTCACGCAGATGTGCCTCATGATCATGCTCACTCAATTGGTTGTGAGGCTGCGCATGCGGCGCAGATTTAGCCAGTACGGCCATAGGTTTTCTCCTCTTTTAGATATGTCACATGCGGTACAGTGCCGAGATCTTCCATGAGCTTGATACCGCGGCCATTTTTTGCCATGTTACTGATCTTGCTTTCCGGATCATCCAAACGGCCAAAAACGATGGCATCTGCAGGACAGGCTTGCGCGCATGCCGGCACGACTTCACCGTCGGCTACATCACGGCCTTCAGATTTTGCCTGATCCTGCCCTTTATGAATTCGCTGGATACAAAAAGTGCATTTCTCCATGATGCCGCGCCGCCGAACAGTGACATCCGGGTTCAATTGGTTTGATAACGGGTCCGGGCGGTCATAATCTCTCATGTTGAAAACACGCGCAACATATGGACAGTTATTTGCGCAATAACGGGTACCAACACAGCGGTTGTAAACCTGCAGATTAAGGTCCTCAGATTGACTGTGAACGGATGCAAATACCGGGCAAACTGGTTCACAGGGGGCATTTCCACATTGTTGACATAAAACTGGTTGGAAACTTGTCGGGGTGACTTCAGGATATTCACCTTCCCAGGTATGTTCTATCCGCATCCAATGCAGCGAACGGCCATATCCAGAATCTACCTCTCCAACAAATGGAATATTATTTTCCATGGCACAGGCAGCCACGCAAGCCTGGCAGCCGGTGCATACATCCATATCAATCGACATCCCCCAAATACCGGGTGTTGATTCCCAGTCAGCTTTTACTTCAGGTATATTATGTTTTGCCATTATTTTTCTCCTGCCGCACTATTGCTTTTTCTCTGACTGTTCAAATTTCGTATAACCTTCCAGGCGGGAGAGAGGCCGCTTTTTGCCAGTTTTTTCAATCTTCACTTTGACACCCGCATAAGCGAGGTCGTGAGCAGTATTGACACTGTTTCCAAAAAGGTCGGCCGGGTTCACACCACGATTTTCTGCATAACGTCCATAACCTGTGTGTCCCTGACCAAAAGGAATTGCTACAACTTCAGGTCTGATTGCGCGGTAAATTAGTACTGAAAGTTCGATCTTTCCATATGGA
>CAZBRI010000637.1:0-1556 GCA_964494055.1 uncultured Anaerolinea sp. | reverse complement strand
CGAGGTAGCTTCAGGTGACTGGAGTTCAGACGTGTGCTCTTCCGATCTCATTGGACATGATTATGATTCTACTACGTGATCCATAGAATGATGAGGTTCTAGTAGATTATTTTGAAATATATCCAAAAATTCTGGAAACTCAGTAGCATTAAATATAAAATGCGCTATAATATATTCACTATATTCGTTAAATTGGAGGATATTATGGCAAGTGTAACTTATGATCATGTAACAAAAGAGTTCGGAAATGTACGCGCTGTAAATGATTTGAATATGGAAATTGCCGACAAGGAATTTTTGGTGTTCGTCGGCCCTTCCGGCTGCGGTAAAACCACAGCTCTCCGGCTATTAGCTGGTTTGGAAGAAATTTCCAGCGGTCGTATCATGATTGCAGACAGGGTGGTCAATGATGTGGCCCCGAAAGATCGAGATATTGCCATGGTCTTCCAATCCTACGCTTTATACCCGCATCTTTCTGTTTATGACAACATGGCTTTCAGCCTTAAACTTCGCGGTACACCAAAAGAAGATATCAAGAAGCGAGTTGGTGAAGCTGCTGAGATTTTAGGCATCAATGAATTGCTTGACCGCAAGCCCCGACAGCTTTCCGGCGGCCAGAGACAGCGTGTGGCTGTCGGCCGTGCGATCGTCCGGCACCCGAAAGTATTTTTATTTGATGAGCCGCTATCGAACCTGGACGCCAAATTACGCGTTCAGACCCGTGCAGAGATCAGCAAATTACACCAGCGTCTTCAAACGACGTTTATCTATGTTACACATGATCAAACCGAAGCCATGACAATGGCGACCCGCATTGCAGTGACCAATAAAGGTATGCTGCAGCAGCTGGATACACCGCAGGCCATGTATGACCGGCCTGCAAATATGTTCGTCGCCGGTTTCATCGGTTCACCTGCCATGAATTTCTTCCCCGGAAAAATCAAGAAGGAAGGCGGCAAGCTGTTTGTTGAAACTGCCGGCTTTAACTGCGCGATCCCGGAGGAAAGATCCAAACCTTACTTTGATTATGTCGACAAAAAAGTAGTGTTTGGTATCAGACCAGAAGATGTAAAGAATCCTCAATTCATGCCGCCAAACATTCATGGCGAGAAAATATCAGCCAAGGTTGATGTCATTGAATTGATGGGTAATGAAATTTACCTTTATCTCGTGAGCGGTGGAAATAGTTTTGTCGCCCGTGTTGATCCCCGCACCTCATTCAAGGCTGGCGAGGATGTTCAGGTGGCACTCAATATGGATAATTTCCATATCTTTGACCCGGAAACAGAAAAAGCTGTCCGCTAATTAATGAATTAATTTATTTTGACCGCCAGGGGATTTTAACTCCCTGGCGGTTTATCTTGCCTGATGGAGTAATGAATGGAACCGAAATACAAATTTGTATTGGTGAGACACGGTCAGAGTACCTGGAACCTTGAAAATCGTTTCACCGGATGGACTGATGTCGATTTGACCCCCCAGGGTATGGATGAAGCCAAAAATGGCGGCATACTGTTAAAAAACGGTGGATATGAGTTTGATATCGCTTATACATC
>CAZBRI010000636.1:0-1557 GCA_964494055.1 uncultured Anaerolinea sp. | reverse complement strand
CTCTTAACGGCTCTGAACACTCTTTCCCTACACGACGCTCTTCCGATCTACAATGGCGATCATGAATGCGATCATACCTCCGCAAACGGTATAAATTATTATGGCGAATTACGGATTTCTGATTGATCAAAGCAAGTGCATCGGGTGTCACGCCTGTTCCACTGCGTGCAAAGCTGAGAACCAGGTTCCGCTGGGTGTTTATCGTACCTGGGTCAAATATGTGGAAACGGGTGCCTACCCAAATGTGCGCCGGCATTTCCAGGTAAACCGCTGTAATCACTGTGCCAACCCTCCCTGTGTGCGTATCTGCCCTGTCACTGCCATGTATCAGCGCAGTGACGGGATCGTGGAGTTTGATCCTTCGATATGTATTGGCTGCAAGTCCTGCATACAGGCTTGCCCGTACGATGCAGTTTACCTGGACCCTGAAACCAAAGCTGCCGCCAAGTGCACTTTTTGCGCTCACCGCATCGAAGTCGGGTTGGAACCTGCCTGTGTCGTCCTGTGCCCAGAGCATGCCATTCTTGCAGGGGATCTGGATGACCCTGCATCAGAACTCAGCCGGAAGCTGTCGAGATCACAGGCGGTTGTTCTAAAACCTGAACAAGGCACCGGTCCCAAGCTCTTTTATGTTGATGGAAATTCCTGGACACTGCATGCAACTGCTTCGAGTGCAGAGAACTCATTCCAGTGGGCAGAAAAGATTACAGAACAAAATATTTGTAGCTATGACCGTCAGCCGCTTAAAAAGCCGGTTATGCGGTCAAAATCAGGTGTACCGATCCGTACCCCGCAGGAGCAGGGTCATCCAGTGAATGGGCCAATCCAGATCGGAGGACAGGCAGCGGAGCATATGGTACAAACTGCCTACAATGCCCAGCACAAGATACAGTGGCACTGGCAGCTTCCAACCTACCTGGTGACAAAGGGAATTGCTGGCGGATTATTTATGCTGCTCAGTATATTTGCAGGTACCGGTCTTCCCGCTTTTTCACCATTAACCTTTCTTGCTGCAGGTTTTATAGCAATGATATTTATGCTCCTGACGGTTATTTTACTGATCCTCGATCTATCGCAGCCAAAACGGTTTCTCAATATCCTTCAGCACCCGCAGTGGAAGTCCTGGGTTACCCGCGGGGCTTATATTCTTGTTTTCTTCACAGCAATTTCCGGGTTATGGTTTCTGATCGACTTGGCGGCATACCTGGGTTGACTGCCCGCCGAGTTGGCTATTGTTATCCGCCCCTTTGCTGCCTGGATCACTTTCCCGTTTGCTTTGGGTGTTGGCGTATATACAGCCTTCCTGCTGGGTCAGGCCGAAGGCCGTGACATGTGGCAGAGCAGCCTGCTGCCACTCCAATTACTTTCTCAATCCTTCCTGGCTGGGAGTTCTGTATTCCTTGCGCTATGTGAGTTCCTGCCATTCAACACGGAATTATTCCTGACACTGCGGACCATTTTCATCGCAAGCCTGCTGATCAATCTATTGCTGGATTTCGCCGGTAAGGTTATGTCATTTCCAACTGAATCTGCTTTGCTTGGATCGCGGGAGATCGG
>CAZBRI010000635.1:0-1557 GCA_964494055.1 uncultured Anaerolinea sp. | reverse complement strand
AGGAGCAGTGCCAATTCATCCGGCTGGTCATGGATAACATAAGTGGAGCGGGCAGACCAGAACATCCCGTCCGACATCCCGCGCAGGGCGGCAGTCTCTCCACTCTGCCAAATTTTCATTATTTCAATTCTGCCAGGTAGATCTCAAAGGCACCCAGGTGAATTTCATTCAGATTTTCCAAAGGTTTACTTCGGCCAGCGCTTGAAAATATGGTCTCAGCTGTTTTAAAGGGTAGGCTGGAGAGATCCAGCGCTAGCCGATTCTGCGTGTAGCTGAGAATAACGAGTAATTTTTGGTTTCCTGTTGTTCGTAAAAAAGCGAAATAATCTACAGCGCTGGTTTGAATAGCCTGGTAATCTCCTTCGATCAACGCAGGATTATTTTTCCGCAGGCGAAGCATACGACGGTAGAAGTGCCAGAGTGAGAGCGGATCCCCGTGCTGATCACGTACATTAATACCTTCATTGTAATTAGGGTTGACAGGCAGCCAGGTTTCAACATTGTTCGGGCTGAAACCTGCATTCGCAGTGTTTGACCATTGCATGGGTGTCCGGTTCTTATCCCTGCTCATGGCGGCTGCCCGTTTGAGGGCAAGTTCCGGTTTTACGTCCATTTCATGGATCAGGCGTTGATAGAACCAGACTGCCATTGTATCCCGCAGGTGATCGGGATTAACGATCACCAGGTCTGTCATTCCGATTTCCTCTCCGTTGTAAAGGAAGGGAGTTCCCTTGAGAGTGAGCATCAGGGCTAGAGATAACCTGGCAAGCTCGGCATCGTGATTGCTGTCTCCAAATCTCGTGTACACCCTGGAGCAGTCATGATTGCCCAGCGTGTTGCAAGGCCAGGTTTCAGGGGAAATTTTATGGAGTGCAGAAAGGCGTTCTTCCTGATTTTTACGGATCCAAGCGGGAGTCAGGCAGCCAGAACTGCGCATCAGAGGAAAGTTGAACACGAGCTGTAATTCATCGTTGCCGTTTCCCATGTACTCCGGGTTGTCATCCTCGCCTACCAGCATCCGGTCGCCAGGATACTCATCCAGGATCGCCCGCAGCTGTTTCATAATCTCATGCACCCCGGGCTGACCCCACTGGTTAACGAACATATCATGCCAGTATTTATCGAGCAATTTACGGTCTTCGGGGGTTTTCGCCCGGTCTGAAAAATCACGGAGTTGGGCAAGTGTCAACGGTACTTCATGCGGGGTGAGAGCAGGGTCCTCAAAAATGGTGCCGATGGCATCCAGCCGGAAACCGTCCACACCCAGGTCCAGCCAGAAGCGGACTGCTGCCCACATGGCATCCACAACATCAGGATTGTGCCAGTTCAAGTCAGGCTGCTGTTTCATGAAGTAATGATAAAAATACTGGTCTCTTTCTGCTGAATAAGTCCAGGCATCACCGTCAAAGCAGGATTGCCAGTTATTGGGCGGCGAATCGACCCACACATACCAATCAGCCTTCGGGTTGGTGCGGCTGGATTTTGATTCAAGAAACCAGGGATGTTCATCTGATGTATGGTTCAGAACAAGATCGAGGATCACATGCAGATCACGGG
>CAZBRI010000634.1:0-1563 GCA_964494055.1 uncultured Anaerolinea sp. | reverse complement strand
TTTCTGCCTGTCTCGTGGGCTCGGAGATGTGTATAAGAGACAGGCCTGGCCGATAATTCCTAACAGTAAAGCAGCAAATGATCGCCATGGAAACACAATCGGTTCAGCAACAACCTTTTCTAAAATTTCTACCTGTTGTTTTTCAAAAGAAATATCCTGCTGCAGGAACTCAATAAAAACAGGTTTCTCCGGGGCTTTACCCGGAGAAATTAATTTCTTTATATAAAAATCAACGTAGCTCTTAATAAAATCTAAAACACTTGGCTCTTGCTGCATCTTTTACCTCTATTGTGTTTCTCTTCGCTGGGCACGCAAATAACCGAGATAATGATGGACTGGATTTTGAAAACTCTCCACCATAAAATTATGATCTTCCAAATATTTTGCCAGTTCAAAATGATTATGTTCTGAAACATTATCATGATATTCCATCACAAAACGGTCTATCCTGGCTAAAACAGAGTCTGAGGCATTCAACAAAATCTCGTATTCCGCCCCTTCGCAATCCAGCTTCACCAGATCGACCTTCTCAAGACCTTCACTTTTCAATATTTCATCAAGTGTCCGGCTTGAAACAGAAATTCCCTTTGTCTTTGAATTATCACCATTGTTCAGACCCTGGAATTGAAGTGGTTCATCGCTGCTCAAATCCAGGGTAAGTGTGCCCTGTTTTGAACTGACCGCCGCTTGATAGGATTTTATATTTTTACAATTATTGAGCTGAATATTTTCTTCCAGCAGGATATATGATTGCGGAAACGGTTCAAACGCATAAACCTGTTTTCCTGTTTGCCGGGCAGCATAAAGGGTATATTCTCCCAAACCAGCCCCAATATCGATCACTGACCAATTTTTCTGGATTGGATAACCATATTTTTCATAAAACCGGTCCAAAAATGTTTCTTTTAAGCTCCAAACATCCATCGAACTGCGGACTTTGAATTTTAAGGCAGCTGAACTGAGCTGGATAATTTTGATTTCATTGACCTGCGAACCAATGAATATGGAAAATACCTTGAACGGTTCGGTAAAACCAGTGAGTAATTCAAAAATTGAGTAAAAATAATAGGAATATTTACTAATAAACCCTGGCATATTATCCTATTTTCTTCGGGCGATATAAAAAGTGCAAACCCCGTCATCACATGGAACGGGATTGGCATGCGGCCGCAAATAATTTACCAGCCAGCCCAAATTCCATTCTGTTCTGGCGATGATCCAGCGGCCAAAGAGTTTCCGGGTAATAAGTGACGGCAGGCCAAAATAATGGCCCCATTCAAGTATCGCAAGGGATGAAGGCGGAAAGTAATTCCAGTGTTTCTCAACGGTAAATCCAGCATCATTCAACCTTTTTTCCCACACAGCCGGGCCGTCAAGATGGATATGCCGGGCAATTTTTGTAAAAAAGCGGCGGTAAGCATCTGCCATTGATTTCAACCCTGCATTATCTAGCATTTTTGCGATAGATAGGTTTGGATTGAATAAATCATTCGGAACACAAAAAGCAAATATCGCACCAGATCGGAAGAGCACACGTCTGAACTCCAGTCACCTGAAGCTATC
>CAZBRI010000633.1:0-1564 GCA_964494055.1 uncultured Anaerolinea sp. | reverse complement strand
ATTTTTCCCGGGCGGACCTGACGGAAGCAAAAGTCAACCTGGATGATTTGAAGACCGCCGATACCACCCATGCCATCCTGGTTAATCTTCACCCGGTGGAACATCCTTTCAGCTGAGCGCGCCCCCAAAACAATGGATCATTCACCCGCCCGGGCAGAAGAACACGGTTACGCCATGTTTGTATTACAGGAAACGGCTGCAGCGGGTAAAAAAAGCCTGGTTAATCCCGGGTGTTACGGAATAATGTTATTTGATCGAGGAGAGTTAGGTTAATGAATGTACAGGAAATGATCAAGATCGTCAACGGCACCCTGCTCACACCGGGTACCACCCTGACGCGTGAAGTGAAAGGCGGCTGCGGGGCAGACCTGATGAGCGATGTGCTGGCTTCCATCAAGCCGGAAGCGGTTCTGCTGACCGGGCTGTGCAACATACAGGTGGTACGCACGGCGCAGATGGCGGATGTGTGCGCGATTGTCTTTGTGCGCGGCAAGATGCCGGCAGCCGATACGATCGAACTGGCGGCGGAAGAGAATATTCCGCTGATCACCAGCCCTTTTGGAACATTTGAGTTGTGCGGCAGGCTGTACAAGGCCGGCCTGCACAGCTTTGAATCTGTCATCCCTTCTGAAAACAATGACTGATCCGGCCAAACCCGGCAGCCGTCCGGGGCACCCCTTTACCGACCAGGAAGTGCGGCAGATCAGCCGCGTGGAAGAGCTTTCGTATGACCTGAAGGTCAGCGAAACCATGACCAGCACGGTCAAAACCATCACCCCCGGTCAGCCGCTTTCCACAGTGCTGGAGATCCTGCGCCTGGGACGCATCTCCGGCCTGCCGGTGCTGGAAAATGATCAGCTGCTGGGCATTCTCAGCATCGAAGACATCGTGCGTGCCATGGAAAAGAACGAGCTCAGCTCGCCGGTTCGGGATTATATGAGCAGCAGGGTGGTCAGCGTCAATGTGCATGACCCGGTGGTCAAGGCCATCGAAGCCTTCAGCGAGTACCGTGTGGGACGCCTGCCGGTGGTGGATGAGCAAGGCAAGCTGGCCGGCATCATCACCAAGGGCGATATCAACCGCGGCATCCTTTCAGCCCTGCAAAAAGATTACCAGGTGGAAGAACTCAAGGTGTACCGTGCCAGCCACCTTTTTGAAGATATTACCTCCGACCGAACCAGTCTCATCCTGCGCTACAACATCAAGGCGCGTGATTACGTCAACGGCGGCAAGGCTTCCAGCAATATCAAGCGTGCCCTGCTGCGCCTGGGTGCATCCCCTCAGCTTGCAAGGCAGTGCGGCATCGCGGTTTACGAATCGGAGATCAACCTGATCATTCACAGCGATCACGGCGGCATCATCCGCGTTCAGATCGAACCCCTGCGCATCCTGATGCAGACCACCGATACCGGTCCGGGCATCCCGGATGTGAAGCTTGCACTGCAGGCCGGCTGGTCCACCGCCACGCAGGAAGCCCGCGATATGGGATTCGGTGCCGGCATGGGGCTGGTCAATATCCGCCGCTGCGTGGACCGCATGGACCTGGAATCGACGGTCGGCAAAG
>CAZBRI010000632.1:0-1566 GCA_964494055.1 uncultured Anaerolinea sp. | reverse complement strand
ATAGCTTCAGGTGACTGGAGTTCAGACGTGTGCTCTTCCGATCTATAAAAAATTATTCAGTACTGTTCCGATTTTAGGGCTTGTTTCGGTAATTAGCCTTTTTGTATTTATATTTATTTCTTTCCCGTCAATCGATTTTCAACATATTCAAATGTCAAAGAAAAAATTTTTATCAATTAATGCTGGGCTGGCAGTTCTTGATGACATGAATAATTTTGCAAAATACACAAATTGGGTACTTACTGATATGCCAATGTATGCTTTTCGGATTAGAAAACCGGTTCCTCCAAGGCTCGCAACACTCTCAGGAAAACAATGGGATACAGGTGCTATCGATAAGAATGACATAATATTTTCATTATATAAATATCATCCCGAACAAGTTTTACTTGGTCGATTAAATATGGAATGGCTAATACCTGAATTAAGCCAAGATTATTCCCTGGAAGCATCTCATGGCGAATTCCAGTTGTTTATCAGAAATGATATATTGAAAAAATAATTGGTTAGATTCTATTAATTTTACAAAATACACTTTTATATTTATCTGAACAGACAGAACATTAACAAAAGCAAAGAGCCGGCAAGCTGACCGGCTCTTCTGATATTTGTTATTAACTGTTTTCTTTTGGTGTCCAGGCTTTCCAGACGTTGCCGACGAGGCCGGGGCGGGGGGTGAGGGTGGGCTGGCCGGGGGTCCAGCTGGCGGGGCAGGCTTCTTTGCCGGCTGCAGCACGAATGTGCTGGAAGGCCTGTACCTGGCGGATATTTTCATTGACATTCTGGCCGACGGGGTTGCCGATGATCTCCATGGATTGGATTATCCCATCCGGGTCGATCAGAAATCGGCCGCGCTGTTCAACGCCTGCGGCTTCGTTCCAAACACCATACTCACTGCCCATCTTTCCATTCTGATCGGAACCCATCTGGAACGGGATACCGCCTTCGACCATTTTTACCAGTTCGTTATCATTCCACATCTTGTGAACATACCAGCTGTCCACGCTGACTGTTACAACATCTACATCCATCTTTTGCAGTTCTGAATATTTGCCGGCGACCGCCGATAATTCAGTTGCTCAGACGAATGTGAAATCGCCGGGGTAAAAATAGAGAAGGAGCCATTTCCCGGCATAATCCGAGAGTTTTACATTTTTGAAGCTGCCCTTGTGAAAAGAATGCAGATCAAAATCGGGGGCCTTATGCCCAACACGTGCTGTCATAATATATCTCCTTTATATTAATTTTTCCAGATCTGCTGGAAAGATGAATGTCCATGTATTTTATACTAATTATCTCATTTAGTTAAGCATTTTGAGATTCACAATCGCCACAAATTCATCATCCCGCCTGAACAATTTCTTAATAAGTGATTGTTATGCTTCGGTTTACCAAGGAGTAATTTGATGATGTCAGGAAACCTTTTATCGCATTCGTTTTTGAAACAAAAATACTTTCAGGATAAAAAAATAGCTGCACTGGGCGGCCTGGCTGTCATTGTGCTGCTGGGAGCCTTCCTCCGGTTTTACCAACTGGGACAAAGCAGCATCGGGAATGAGTATTACG
>CAZBRI010000631.1:0-1571 GCA_964494055.1 uncultured Anaerolinea sp. | reverse complement strand
AGCTTCAGGTGACTGGAGTTCAGACGTGTGCTCTTCCGATCTGTCAACGGTTTGATCTCGATCGATATTTACACCGAGGATGGCAGGCATTACCATGTGGGTGATACCCTGCGGGCTGATAATATCGATATTCTCACCCGCCAGAATATTTTCGCCGAGGCTGATAAAAGCGGCGGGGATATTTTGTGGACAGGTGTGGAAGACAATATCAATATTGATTCCACGCATAAAAAAGTGATCACCGCTGGAAAAGTTTTTTACCAGACCAATACTTCCACAGGTAAAACAAAATCGGTAGCCTTACTGGTGGTCAACTACAATGTAGATTATTTGTATGACCATTTTGTAAAGACGCGGCTGGGGGAAGGGGCATACCTGATGGTGATCGATGCTCAGCACCGCATCATCTATCACCCTAATAAATCCTTGATTGGCAGCAAGGTTAACCAGGCTTTTATGGACCGCCTGACTGGTGATGAAGGGACATTGACGGCGGATATAAACGGCAGCCCGATGATTGTCACCTATAATCATTCTGAAAACAGCCGCTGGATCGTGGCGAGTTTCATCCCGCTGGCGAATCTTTCAACGCAGACACTGCCGATTGCCGTTACTACCATACTCGTGTTATGTGTCTCATTTCTTGTGGTGTTTGGCTTGACGATTATCTACAACCGCAGCCTTGTGTCTCCCGTCACACAGATAACCAGCACATTTAAACAGTATGAAGAAGGAACACTGGATCTATCCACCCGCTTGAAACATGATCGAAATGACGAGATAGGCGAATTGGTCAGCTGGTTCAATGATTTCCTGGAAAACCAGGTGGAAAAACAACGAGCTGAGGAAGCCTTGCGCACCCGTCAGCGTTACCTGACCCTGCTAAATCAAATCACCCTTGTTGCACTGGATACCCAGGACCTGGGGGTGATGTTGAAAAGCATCACCGGCTACCTGAGTGAATTATTCCTGGTGGACCGCTGTTATATTCTTCTCTTTCAGCCCGGTGCCCATGAACTGCCCCCGGCAGTTTACAGCCCGCAGGGGTTGGTTTTCAGTCCGGATTCGGTAAATAAGGCAGAATCTTTTGAACCGGGGCTGATCAATATTAATTCCCCGCTTATCATTCCAAATACTTCCCGCTCGGATCTGTTCAAACCCGGGGATGAGTTGGGACTTGATGAATGTTCTGTTCTGGCCTTCCCGCTACAATCAGCAAGCCAGGGACTTGGGCTTGCCCTGATCGTATCAAATTCACCCCGGGTGTTCACACAGGAAGAAGTCACTTCCGGCGAACAGGCCGTTCGGCAGATCTCGCTGGCGGTTGCAAAAAACAACCTGCTGGCAGAGATTCAGCAGCGGGCCCATGTTTTTGAGAACCTATATGAAACAGCGCATGACCTGGCTAATTTAAATAATATTCCCCAACTTCTGAGAAGTATTATTACACATGCCATCACCCTGCTGGATACCAGTGCCGGTTTCATATTCATGGTGGACCATGATTCTGGCGATCTCACCCTGAGATCGGAAGAGCGTCGTGTAGGGAAAGAGTGTTCAGAGCCGTGTAG
>CAZBRI010000630.1:0-1590 GCA_964494055.1 uncultured Anaerolinea sp. | reverse complement strand
CATGATGGAAGTATATTTATAATACTCTCATGGAGAACAGATGTCAAGGATTAATTGTTGTATTTGAAAGAAGGAATTAATAGTGGTTTTTTTTGCGCCAATACGCGCAAAAAAACCACTATTGCGGAAAATAATTGGTTCTTATCTATTTTTGAGTTTTTTGCTTTATTGTTAAATTAGTGAATTGTCAGTTTAAAAAATTTCAAAATAAGGTTTATTCGTGTAATTTGTTATATTCGTATAATTCGTGATATGACCTTATCTAGCTTGGTATTTAACTCCTGTGAGCGGGTGACTAAGTTCAGCAGCTAGCGGGCGGTGTTGCCGCCATCGACCAGCAGGAGGTGGCCTGTGATGTAGGATGAATCGGGGGAAGCGAGGAAGAGGACAGCCCTGGCTATCTCGTCGGGCTCAGCAAAGCGCTGCATGGGCAGGTAGGCAGAGGCTTCAGCTTTTGCTGTTTCCAGGCTCACCGGGTCATTATCAGAACCGGCCGCGGCTTCGAAATACCCTTTTTCCAGCCAGCGCTCCACGAAGGTATCCCCGGGGCAGACTGCGTTGACTCGGATATTTTCGGCAGCGTGATCCAGCGCCATACTACGGGTCATCTGTGCAACCGCCCCTTTGCTGACCGTGTAAGGCAGGGCATCTTTTGCGCCAACCACCGCCCAATCCGAGGCATTGTTGATGATGACCCCGCCGCCGGTACGGCGCATTTCCGGTATGACCAGGCGGCACATCCGCCAGACTGCGGTGACGTTGATAGCCATGGTCCTTTCCCAATCTTCTTCGGTTGTGCTTTCTGCAGTGCCCCTGGTGACGATACCGGCATTGTTAAAAAGAATATCGATCCGGCCGAAAGCTGAGATAACCTTTTTAACAAGTTCTTCAGCCTGTGCTGGATCTGTATGGTCGGTCTGAATGAACAGAGCCTGTACCCCGGCAGCCTGGAGTTCGGCCTGCAATGCTTCCCCGAGCTGTTTCCGGCGGCCCGTGAAGGCAATGATTGCTCCTTCAGCGGCAAATAATTTTACCGCTGCCCGGCCGATGCCGCTTGTGGCACCGGTGATTATGGCAACCTTGCCTGATAATTTTGACATGCGGCCTCCGTTTTTAGCAGGATTATCCCTGTCGATATTGACTGGAATCCTGGCTGGATAAGGTTTTCCGGGCAGGTAAAAAAATGCTGCTGATCAGAGTGAGGGGGGCACTCTAATCAGCAGCAACGTAATTGTCTTACAATATGAAGAATATGTCAAGTTAAAAATAGGGGGATTTTCATAATAAAATGTAATACAAAAAAACAGCGAGGAGGGTTTTTCCCGGCGGCATTTCCCCATTTGATGCCGCCCCGGTGAAAAACATTTAAGAAAAACCCTCCCCAGGCAGTGGAGCCCCAGACACTGCTCAGGTCTCGCCCCCGCGAACTAGCTGATGAACCGAAGTTCTTCAAACTGTTCTAATATTCTTCTCATATTATCTCCATAATCGGCAAATTCATCAATAGACAGGCTGATTATTAAATTAGACAAATGTACTGCTTGTGAACAACTATCCAGGCAGAATGTGAGGCAGCGGGATGAGAGGCAG
>CAZBRI010000629.1:0-1596 GCA_964494055.1 uncultured Anaerolinea sp. | reverse complement strand
CACAAGGCTATGTCATGATGGAGAATTTTATTTCCAAAAACGGTTATCCGCTTACTGATCAATTAAGTACGTATTTAATTCCTACAATCCGTGATATACCCGATAAAGTCGAATCAATTATTATTGAAATACCAGACGACAGAGGGCCTATGGGCGCACGCGGTTTAGGAGAATTACCTTATCTGCCGACTGCTCCAGCAATAATTTCAGCCGTCCACAATGCTACAGGTGTATGGTTTAATGAATTTCCGCTTACCGCAGAAAAAGTTCTGCGCGGATTGGGAAAAATCTAATATAGATATTTCCGAAAAAATAAAATTAATATTCACAATTTAATAAAATCAAGGTCTGCGGTGATGAAAAATTCATTCACAAGACCTTGATTTTTTTATAATCTTTTTTATATTATTTTTATGACAGTCAGCTCATTTGAATTTATTCTCTTCAATTATTGGAAGAGAAAAGCTAAATACGGCTCCCTTTCCAAACCCTTCACTTTCTGCCCATATTTTTCCATTATGGGCTTCAACAATAGCCTTTGCTATTGTCAGTCCTATACCTGATCCTCCACCTTTTGTGCGGGAACGCGATTTATCCACCCGGTAAAATCGATCAAATACATGTTTTAAATTATCTGTTGATAAACCCACACCAGAGTCCTTGACGGAAATTACTACATTCTGACCAATCTTTTCAGTAGTGACAATAACATTCCCGCCTTCAGCAGTAAAAGAAAGCGAATTTCCGAGTAAATTAGTCATTACCTGTGTAATTCTGTCTTCATCAGCCAGAACAAACAAATCTGACTGAATTGTATTCTTATAAACAAGAGAAACCCCTTTTTTTAGGAATTGAGGTTCCTGTTTTTTTATGGAAGTTGTAATGGTTTCGATAATCGAAATATTATTTCGAATTAATAGATAAGCTCCTGATTCAACTCTGCTTAATTCTTGTAAATCATCGATCAACCTGCTCAATCTATTAGTCTCTTTAAGAATCAATTTGAAATTTTCAGGATCAGCAGGAATTATTCCATCTGCCATCCCTTCCATGTATCCCTGAATTCCTGTCAATGGAGTACGAAGTTCATGACTGACATCCGCGATCAATTGTTTTCTTAAATTTTCTGTTTGAGCTAAAGTCTCAGCCATTTTATTAAAATCTTCACCCAATTGAGACAATTCATCTGAACCTGAAACTTTTACACGTTCATCATATTTTCCATTAGCAATAATTTGGGAGGCTTTCATCAATTTTCTTAATGGCTGAACAATCTGCCTGCTCAGGAGAATACTTAACCCGATTGCTACTATGATGGCGGCAAAAAAAGCATATCCAAGCGCTTCCATTAATCCGGCACGAAAATTCATGTAACCAAGGCCAAGGCCGGGACCATTCATTATCCCTGCACCCCTGCCCTGGAATTTTGGAGAAGCCATCATTCCAGGAACTACAGTACCAATTACATTATCCTGCGCACCGGCCATTTCCATATGCCGCTCATATGAACCGGGAGCTATGAATAAAGCTGCCAACAGCAATACTGCCCCGCCTGCTATCATAACGGCCAAAAATGATATAAATATCTTAGCAGAA
>CAZBRI010000628.1:0-1602 GCA_964494055.1 uncultured Anaerolinea sp. | reverse complement strand
GTCTCTGCCACGCAATGGATTACATTTTCTGCCTGGTTTGTTTTGATGGGAAGTGTATCGTATGTAAGTCAAAAATCCGTCAAAAATTCATTAATCCTGGCTTACAGGGAAATAGAGGAAAAAAAGAAAATTACAGATGAATTATCCTTGAGTGAAAAAAGATACCGGTTGATCTCAGAAAATGCAGCAGATGTGATCTGGGTGCTGGATTTCACGACAGCCAAACTGACATATATCAGCCCGTCTATTTACAAATTACTGGGATTGCATACAGAAGAAGTAATCGACCAGCCAATTCACTCGTTATTAACACCCGGTTCCTACCAGCATTTTATTGAAAAGGTCCAGGAACAAATTAATTATTTCACCAGGGATAATAAATTAAACTCTTTCCTTGATGAATTTGACCAGGTTCATAAAAATGGTTCCATCATATCTACAGAGATAAAATCATCATTAATTTTTAATAATAACGGCGGCATTGACATCATCAGTGTTTCCAGGGACATCGCTGAACGTAAAACCCAGGAAGAAGCAAAAAAAACGAATGAAGAACTCTATCGCAGAGCCATTACAGCTGCAAATGCGGTTCCATATATTCGAATTTATGGTGTTAACAATTACACATTCATTGGGGATGGTGTTGGAAAAATGACGGGATATTCGGTGGATGAAATCACCCCGGCTATTTTTTTTTCAAGGGTGCACAATGCAATTGTTTTAGGCAGCCTGGCTCATCTCACACCGGAAGCAGCACTTGAATATGTACGCAGAGATAAAGACGGAGTTTTATCCACCCTTCAGTTTGACTATCAGTTCCTGAATAAAGATTCAGAGTTCCGCTGGCTCCAGGATACATCCGTACAGATAATTGGAGCAGACGGGCTTTCCGTTGGTTCGCTTGGGATATTATGGGATGTCACCGACAGAAAATTTATTGAAAACACTCTTAGGGAAAGCAGGGATAGGATAAGCGAGGCAAATACAGCCCTGGAAAAAGCATCACGTATCAAAGATGAATTCCTTGCCAATATGAGCCATGAATTGCGAACCCCGATGAACGGGATATTGACCTGGTCCGAATCATTACTGCTGAACACATACGGTGAATTAACTGAAAAACAGGTTCGGACAATCAAAAATATTCAAAACAGCGGGAGACATTTACTCTCGCTTATTAATGACATACTCGACCTGTCAAAAATCGAGGCAGGAAAAATAGAAATTATTAATCAGACATGTTCGGTTTCAGAAATTTGCCAGGCAAGTTTACAACTGACAAAAGGAATGGCATATCAAAAGAGACAAACCGTTTCATTTTCAATAAATACTGAAGGATTAACAATCAAGTCAGATCAAAGAAGGATTAAGCAGATCCTGGTGAACTTATTGGGCAATGCCATTAAATATACCCAACCGGACGGAGCTCTTGGGCTGGAAGTCGAAGCCTTACCGGATAAAGAAATCATCGAATTTACTGTATGGGATAATGGCCTGGGAATCAAAGAAGAAGATTTTCCCCGCCTATTTCAGCCTTTTATTCAGCTTGACAGCAGAGATCGGAAGAGCGTCGTGTAGGGAAAGAGTGTTCAGAGCCGTGAA
>CAZBRI010000627.1:0-1602 GCA_964494055.1 uncultured Anaerolinea sp. | reverse complement strand
GGCATTGTTTGTCACAGTGATCATACCCATCGGGATATTTTCTGGTCCTGTTTCGGTAATATAGTTTTGCAGCTTAACAAGATCCATATTGCCTTTGAAAGGATGCAGATTTGCAGGATCAAAGGCTTCCTCGATAACCAGGTTGACGGGCCGGCCGCCCCTCGCACGAATATTGGCATCAGTTGTATCGAAATGCATATTGGATGGTACATAATTACCGGGTTTTACAAGGACTGCTGAAAGAATGTTTTCTGCTGCTCGGCCTTGATGGGTTGGTACAAAGTGCTTGAACCCAAAAATATCTTCAACTGCTTCTTTTAATTTGAAATATGATCTTGCACCAGCATACGATTCGTCACCTTCCATAATGGCAGACCATTGATTCTGACTCATGGCCCCTGTTCCGGAATCTGTCAACAAATCAATAAAAATATCCTTTGCTTTTAGTGAGAAAAGGTTGAAACCAGCTTCTGAGATTGCTTTCTTGCGTTCATCCGGAGAGACTAATTTTATGGGTTCAACGACTTTAATTCTGAAAGGTTCGGGCGGATACTGCGGCATGTTTTCTCCTGGAGAATGTGATTTTTGGTATTGGAAATGATTAGCAGGCTTGATTGTTAGCGTGTATAATATTTAGTACAGTTTGAAAATAATTGCCAAATTATACCCGTTAGCTGAAAAAATTTTTAATTTTCAAGCAGATTGACAGGGGCAATGATAGAAGCATAACTATTTTCAAACAATTTCAGCCCGGCGGAAGATTCCGCCACATATTTTATTCATCCATTCAAGGAGAAGAAAAAAATGCGTAATAAGAATTTGTTTTTTGTTGTTTTTTCAGTGATGATTGTTGCCTCGATGTTATTGGCAGCCTGCGGTGCTCCCGCTGAAGCCACTGAAGAAGCTAAAGCAACCGTTGCACCTGCAGCCCCCGCTGCCACAGAAGCTCCTGCCGCCACAGAAGCCCCGGCACCCACAGCTGCTCCAGTTGACCCGATGGCAGCTCTTGTAGAAGCAGCTAAAGCTGAAGGTGAACTGACTGTTATTGCTCTGCCTCACGACTGGTGTAATTATGGCGAATCCATTTCCGCATTTACAGCCAAGTACGGTATCAAAGTTAATGAATTGAACCCGGATGCCGGTTCTGGTGATGAAATTGAAGCCATCAAGGCCAACAAAGACAACAAGGGTCCTCAGGCTCCTGATGTCATCGACGTTGGTTATGGCTTTGGTCCTCAATTGATCTCCGAAGGCCTGGTACAGCCCTATAAGGTTTCCACCTGGGATTCCATTGCTGCTGATTCAAAAGATCCCGCTGGTAACTGGTACGGCGATTATTACGGCACATTGGCCTTTGAAGTCAATAAAGACGCAGTCACCAATGTTCCCCAGGACTGGGCTGACCTTCTGAAACCCGAATATAAGGGTCAGGTTGCTCTTGCCGGTGATCCTCGTGCATCTGCCCAGGCTCAGATGAGTGTTTTTGCAGCCGCTCTTTATAATGGCGGTACACTCGACAACGTCCAGGCTGGTCTTGATTACTTCAAGAAAATGAATGACGCCGGTAATTTCGTTCCCGTTATCGCCAAACAGGCCACTGTT
>CAZBRI010000626.1:0-1604 GCA_964494055.1 uncultured Anaerolinea sp. | reverse complement strand
CTGGAGTTCAGACGTGTGCTCTTCCGATCTAGGTTGACACATTTGCTCTCAATTATTAACTCTCAGCTTATTGGAAATTATTTGCTTTTCGCTAAATACGGGTTGATTATTTCCAACCCTTCGATCACCTGCCCATGCTGTAGATCTTCTGAATAAAGAATTTTGCATTTTCCGGCAAGGGCGGCGGCAATGATTAGCGAATCACAAAATGAATAAGCTGTCTGCTGTTTGATCAACAGGCTGGCCTGGTACAGTTCCAACGCCGGGTAAAGCTCGCAGAGCGGGTTGAGAACTTTTTCAAGGTAAATTGAGGCGTCCGGAATGGTTAAGGGTTCAGCAAACTTACGTGTCGCAACGTTCAGGAATTCCTGGACAACCTGCCAGCTGATGATGCCTTTGCCGTTGTCCAGTGCTGTGGTAACAAGGGCAAGGGAAATATCCCTTTTTGCCGGCTGGGCGGCATCAAAGCAATAGACCAGGATGTTGGTATCCAGGAAATATTTACCTTTCATTCATTTCATCCCTTGAAAATTTTCTACCGGGCTGAGCGTAATTTAATTGTTTCATAATCTCAAGCAGATTTGTCCCAGGTTTGTCCTCCTCCGAGTAGACCGCCAGCCATTTCCGGAATTCGGAATTCAGGGTGGTATGACCGGCCTCCGCTCGATGCCTGGCACGTTCGATCAATTCTTTATCCGCACTTAAGGTTATGTTTTGCAGCATGGTTGTTCTCCATTTTAATAACAGTGTACACTATGCATAGTGTACACTGGAAATGGAATATATTCAATATGGGAATTCCGGGGAAAGAGCTTAACCGCGGAGATGGCGGGGTGCGCTGAGTGTCGTGTAATTCTGGGGTAAAAAAAGAAATAACGGATGTGCTGTATCCAGCTTATCCAATGCATGGTATATGAGGCGCATTTGATTGAGAGAAACTGATTAAAGCCAGCGATAACAGAAAATCAGTCTTTATCCTTTTCCAGATCTACAGGCCTGACAGGTACTCGTCCAGGTGCTCGAGTGCTTCGGGGAAGTTTTTGCGGCCGAGGCCGACGCGGAAGTGCCGGCCGGGGTGGTCGAAGATGCTGCCGGGGACGATCATGACGCCCTGTTTTTCCAGGACCTGCCTGCAGAAGTCGTCAGCGGTACCGGGGCCGCGCCAGGTTGGGAAGCTGATGGAGCCGGCTTGCGGGGAGTGCCAGTCGAAGAGGCGGGCATGCCTGGCGAAGAACTGGTCTGCCAGCTGCACGTTGCTGCGGATGATCTGCATATTTCGGGAGACAATAGCCTCCGTATTCTGCAGGGCGATGATGCCAAGCGCTTCGGATGGGGCGGAGTTGCAGATGGTGGTGTAATCCTTGTAGGTGACCCAGTCCTGAACCAGGCCGGGGGCGCGGGTTGCCAGCCAGCCCAGGCGCAGACCAGGCAGGGAGTAGGATTTGGAGAGTCCGGTCAGGCTGATGCCGCGCTCGTAGATGTCGCAGACGGCGGGCAGCCGGTCAGCGGGGTTGGCTTCCAGCAGGCGGTACATCTCGTCAGAGAAGACATAGACTCCATGCCGGTCGGCGATCTCGAGGATGGCATCCAACTCGGTGTTTGCG
>CAZBRI010000625.1:0-1608 GCA_964494055.1 uncultured Anaerolinea sp. | reverse complement strand
ATAGCTTCAGGTGACTGGAGTTCAGACGTGTGCTCTTCCGATCTCGGCTTCCCAACCTTTCTGATCAGCTCAGGAGGCCGTGTACGACTCTTGCGCGGCTACAACCGGTTCCCCTCTTTTGCCGCCGTATTCGACAGCCTGGCTGGCGAACCTCTTGAAAAGCAAAGCCTCACGATAAGCGAAGATGCTGTGCTTGGTTTTATCAGCAAGTATGGCAGTGTAGCGACGCGCGAAGTGGTAGAAGTGTTTGGCGTTTCAGATTCCGAAGCGGAGATGATTTTGCACCAGTTGGTCTTAGAGAACCAAATTGAAGCGCGTCCTGCAGGCACAGGCGCCATGTATCGAGTTGTCCTATCCGGCGCGTCCTGCAATCCTTTGACCGGTGTATGTATGTAACGTGATGGCCACGAACGATAGCCTTACAGACTGGTAAGAGATGGCTTATCCGTACATGTTCAGTAACACCCAGATAAGCAGGGGATTGTTTGCGGCCACAGGATTGGTTGCTTGCGCGGCAACTGAAGAGTGAAGTGCATCGGATAATCTGACCACAACACTAAATTTTCGCAGTGCAAAGTTACCGAGCTCGTTAATCGCTCGGCAGATGACCTTCCTCAAGCGCGCCGTAATAAGCCTTGTCCAACTGAGAATCGCTTAGGTGAGCGTACCTGCCCGTAGTCTCCAGCCTTTTATGCCGGGCCAGCTTTTGGGTAGTTTTTAAATTTCCCGTGGCATTCAAAACAACAGTAACAAAATAATGACGGAAGGAGTGGGGGTAATCGTGCCGATTGCCTCAACCCCGAGGCATTCTCGAACCCTTTGCTCAACGATGTTACGGCCGGTTTCCGTGGTCATACGTTTGAATTGAAAATTCTTCCGCTTGGCACCAACGGGTTGATCGTGGCGCACGAAGAGGGGGATATCTTCCAGGTGTCGGCCAGAAGAACCGTCCAGGACAGCTCGAGCATCCAGGTAATCTTTCATCGCTTTTATGTAGCGCGTGGTGAATCGTACCACGGCCTCTTTGTTCCCTTTGCCAATGACGATCGCGCGCATCTCGCGTCAGTCCAGTTGCTTACGTAGCAGCTTGCAGGCCTCGTGGATGCGCAGACCGCTGTCGAATAACGTCAGTCTCAGGGGGCGGTCACGCGGGTTCCGCAGATGTTCCGCTGGGTCTGCTAAAGGTGATGTTATCAAACGATGCGTATAGCCAATATACATTACGATGTTTTCCTGAGAAAATTGGGGGAGATGTTGGGGCTGTTGGGGTGTCCGGCCGATTGTGCAACGATTCGCTCATCCATGAGAACGTGCGGACTGAGATCAAGCCAGCCGGATGGGTCAGCGGGATATCGTTTTCGGCCAGCACATTCATGAAGAGTATCATACCCTGGCGGTGGGCTTATAGAAAATAGCCCCTTTACCAATTGATAGAGGACAGGAAATATCTTGTTCGGCACATTTTGTTTGAACGATGCAGAATTCTATCCGCCCTGCGGCGCATGGATCAAATCGGATAGGCTGCCATCCCAGCGGCCAACGCCCCGCTTACGGTGCCATCCACTTGTTCTGAGCCAGTGAAAAACCATTCTTCGGGGTCGTAAACTT
>CAZBRI010000624.1:0-1627 GCA_964494055.1 uncultured Anaerolinea sp. | reverse complement strand
ATAGCTTCAGGTGACTGGAGTTCAGACGTGTGCTCTTCCGATCTTTTACACCTTCCCTCTTGATCGCAACCGGTCTGTTGGTATTAACTGTATTCCTGGCTACACGGCTAGTAGACCCGGTATTTACAGCCAAGGCTTCTTAAAATAAAAACGGGAGAGCTGGATGTCAGCTCTCCCGTTTTTATTTATTTTCGTAATGCTTTGATCTTATTAATCAAACCGTTTGTAGAAGAGTCATGCGAAGAGACCGGGGTTTGACCTGCCAGCTCTGGCAGGATCTTCTTTGCCAGCTGTTTACCAAGTTCGACACCCCATTGGTCAAATGAATTGACATCCCAAATCACACCCTGTGTGAAAATTTTATGCTCGTACAGAGCAATGAGTGATCCCAGAACCTGCGGAGTGAGTGCCGGGTACAAAAAGGAATTCGTGGGGCGATTGCCGGTAAATGTCTTTGCCGGTACAAGGCGTTCAAGTTCAGCACCGGCTGCCCCATCACGGGTCAATTCAGCCCGGGCTTCATCCGAAGTCTTCCCCTTCATAAGGGCTTCTGTCTGAGCCAGGAAATTGGATAACAGAATGGTGTGATGCTCACCAAGTGGATTGTGACTATTGACTGCAGCAAGAAAATCAGCCGGGATCAATTCCGTTCCCTGGTGTATCAACTGGTAAAAAGCATGCTGCCCATTTGTCCCCGGCTGTCCCCATATCACTGGACCGGTGGAATAATTAACCCATTCACCCTGGCGGGTGACTGATTTGCCATTACTCTCCATATCTCCCTGCTGAAAATAAGCAGGGAAATGGAGCAGGTATTGATCGTAGGGCAAAATTGCGTGAGAATGTGCCCCAAAGAAATTGTTATACCAAACTCCCAGGAGCGCCATCATGACCGGCACATTTTTCTCAAGCGGGGCAGTTTGAAAATGCTGGTCGACTTTGTGGGCACCCGCTAAAAGTTCTTCGAAATTATCCATTCCGATGTAAATAGCGATCGAAAGACCAATAGCCGACCATAGAGAATACCTTCCGCCGACCCAGTCCCAGAATTCAAACATATTGGCAGGATCAATCCCGAATTTTTTCACTTCAGCCGTATTGGTGGACATGGCTGCAAAATGAAGTGCGATGGATTTTTCATTATTAGAGGTGTTTAATAACCATTGACGGGCCGATTGCGCATTTGCCATTGTTTCCTGAGTCGTAAAGGTTTTTGAAGCCACCAGGAACAAGGTTGTTGCAGGATCCAATTGTTTCAGTGTTTCAACCAGGTCTGTGGAATCGACATTGGAAACGAAGTGAACATTCAGGCCTGGATCAGAATAATGTTTTAGTGCTTCGCAAACCATTTTCGGGCCAAGATCAGAACCACCGATACCGATATTCACGATATCGGTAATTTTCCTGCCTGTGTAACCTTTCCACTGACCGGACCTTATTTTTTCGCTAAAAACCCGCATCCTGGCCAACACCCGGTTGACAAGCGGCATGACATTTTCGCCATCCACGATGACCGGTTTGTTGGATCTGTTACGCAAGGCAGTGTGCAAAACAGCCCGGCCTTCGGTCAAATTAATTTTTTCAGATCGGAAGAGCGTCGTGTAGGGAAAGAGTGTTCAGAGCCGTG
>CAZBRI010000623.1:0-1659 GCA_964494055.1 uncultured Anaerolinea sp. | reverse complement strand
TGGATCTGGACATTAACATTGCCCAGGCTGTTCTGGGTGCCGAGATTTTGGTGCCGACAGTGGATGCGAAAGAAGAAAAGCTGAATATCCCGTCCGGTACTCAGCCCGGTTCCATGTTCAACATGCGCGGAAAAGGCGTCCCGCGTATCCGGCAGAGCGGCAGAGGTGACCAGCGCGTGATCGTTAACGTGGATATTCCTAAAAAATTATCCGCTGAACAGCGCGAGTTATTCGAAAAACTGGCACTGACGCTTGGAACGACCCCCAAACCTCAGCAAAAAGGTTTCATGGATTGGCTCAACGAAGCACTTGGCGGTTGATTCCATCCCGCTTTAATATTATCTTCATGATTTATAAATTACCGCTCTGCGAATCGGATAATCAATGACAAACTGGTTGGAAGTATCTTTAACTGTGAACGGCGAGCTTGCTGAAGCTGTTGCCGATGTGCTTGCCCGTTATGCCCCGAACGGTGTGATGACCGAGCAGGCAGTCAAGTTTAATGATGAAGAAGATGAAGGCACCCCTGTTGGTGATATCACCGTCCGTGCTTACCTGCAGGATGATGAAACCCTGGAAGTTACCCGTCAGCGCCTGGAAGAATCCCTGTATTTCCTGGGGATGATACAGCCCCTGCCCGCACCTGCTTTTACCCCGATCGCAGATCAGAATTGGATGGAATCCTGGAAAGTCCGCTACCAGCCCATCCCCATCGGAAAACGCCTGCTCATTCTGCCGGTCTGGCTGCAGTCCCCCGAGCCCGCCCGCATTCCCATCCGGATCGACCCAGGCATGGCGTTTGGAACCGGTACACACCCTACCACGCAGCTTTGCCTCGAACTGCTCGAAACCGTTTTTGACGCCCCTGGACAATATGCTGCACCGGATACTGTTATTGATGTCGGCTGCGGCTCAGGCATCCTGTCAGTTGCCGCTCTCAAGCTGGGTTCCAGGTTTGCCCTGGGGGTGGATATTGATGAAGCATCCGTCAAAAACAGCCGCGAGAATGCAGATAACAACGCAGTGGATGCCGGGCAGTTCCAGATCGGCCTCGGCTCTGTCAGCGAAGTAAAAGCCGGTCAATTCGGTCAGAAACAGGCACCCCTTGTCCTTGCAAATATCCTGGCACCGGTTCTCATCCGTCTTTTTGAAGCCGGCCTGGCGGACCTGGTCAGCCCGCATGGTTCCATTATCCTCTCCGGTATTCTGGATCACCAGGCAAATGATGTGCAGGCGGCCGGGGAAAAATTTGGCTTACGCCTGGCGGATAAACGTCAGATCAATGACTGGGTCGCCCTGCTGATGCAGTATTGATTACCTTAAGGTGTTTTCATCAATCAAGTTTTCCGAATGAATAAACAGGTTACCTCCTGGTGTTCAGGCACTGGCAGATTAAGAATTACCAGTGCTTTCACATTTCTCCTTCTTTGCGGTATATAATCGGGTTTAAATATTTCTTCCTTGTAAAATAATTGATCGATCCAACAAACGGTAAAAAAATGACAGAAGCACTTTATAGAAAATGGCGCCCCAAGCTTTGGGATGAAGTGATCTCCCAGGAGCATATTGTCAGGACATTGAAGAATGCAGTCATGTCCGATCACCTGGCGCATAGATCGGAAGAGCACACGTCTGAACTCCAGTCACCTGAAGCTATCT
>CAZBRI010000622.1:0-1682 GCA_964494055.1 uncultured Anaerolinea sp. | reverse complement strand
AGCAGGCCAATCACTCGCCGGACAACCATCATGGAAATTATTTTTGCTCCACGACCGGATGATTGCCCGTCAGCCAGCACGACTGATAAACCGCCTCCCGGTCTTTCAACAACCTCCAGTGTATCCCCGCTTTCTGAAACGGCATATTTATTGGTTTTAGCTACGGCAATCTGAATTTCCATATTCAAATTCTAACATAATCGAAGATCACATCAAAATATAAATAATCAGGCTGGGAAAAATTTCTTTTATCATTAGTATTTATAAAATAAAAAAGGTTTGACTTTTTAAGTCAAACCTTTTTTATTTATTTTCTAAAGATATTAGCCTTCAGAAGGAGTTTCGATTTCAGTCTTTTTCCCACGGGAAGCGGCTTTCTTTACGGTCTCTTTGGTTGTTTCTATAAATTCTTCTCCACGTTTTCGTGCGGTGAGAGCAATCTCTTCGCCCTGAGACATGGCTTGCCGGGATAATTCCTCTGCCTTACGGCGCGCATCTAAAGCGGCTGCTTCAGCACGTTTCCAGGCATCTTCTGCTTCCAGGGTTGCCTTGTCCCGTAATTCGATCGAGCGTTCTTTTATGACAGCCCGGGTTTCTTCACCGGATTGCGGTGCAAATAACAGGGCAGCAACTGCACCGGTCAGACCGCCGACAATAAAACCTACTAAAAAAGCACCAAATTCATCACGTTCAGACATATCAGTTTCTCCTTTCGGTTATTGTATTACTCTAGAACAAATTATTTTTTCTTCATTCCCATCATTTCTAGCATTTTTTGAAATCCAGCCATATAACTGTTCAATTTCACGACAGGTTCTATTAAATTTTCACTAAGAAATTGGGTAGTTCCCCTCAAAGTGGCAATTGTCTCATTCGTAGCATCTAAAATAGGCTTGATCTCATTGTTCAACAAATTAATCAAACTGGCAAGCTGAATGATTAGGATCACAAGTGCCGCTCCGATGATCAAGGACTCGATTGCCATAAAAATGATAAAAATGTCACGAATATTTTGCGTAACACCCGCATTGCGTGTCAGACCGAAAATCGCCAGTACTAACAGGCTGACAAACACCAGCACGGATATAACAATCGTAATTGTGAGTTGTCTATTTCTTTTTTCAGTTTCTTTATCAACATCTTTGGATGATGGTAATGGAACCGGTTGGGTTGGTTGAATTTCCGTCATATTTCGATTATAGCATAATAAGAAAACACAAATAAAGCCATCGTGATAAAAAATTCATTATCTGTTTATCTTCTCCAAACATATATATCCTTTATGTTCATAGAACCTAAATTCAGGAATTTCAAATATTCAAAATATTGCGAAATTTAAAAATTACCTATTGACTCGTAAACTTCAATTTGTTATCATTATTCTACCGACCGTTCGGTAGGGAGTTGTGTTTTGTGAGTAAAGAAGCGATCTTAGAATCTGCAGCACAGGTTTTTCGCCAAAAAGGTTATCACGGAGCATCCATGGCAGATATTGCCGAGGCTGTTCAGCTGCAAAAAGCCAGTCTTTACCATCATTTTGCCAGTAAACAGGATATCCTGCTTGAGCTTCTCGACAGGGCAATTGATATGGTGATAGAAAGAATGCAGCCAGTGCTTATTTCGAATTTGCCCAGATCGGAAGAGCGTCGTGTAGGGAAAGAGTGTTCAGAGCCGTATAGATA
>CAZBRI010000621.1:0-1700 GCA_964494055.1 uncultured Anaerolinea sp. | reverse complement strand
AGTCGGCAATCGGCGTATTGCCCTTCGTCCGGAGCGGCAAACTGCGCGCCATTGTCAAAGGAGCCCGCAAGATCCGCTCCCGCAAAGCCGGGCACGTGGAACCTTTTACCCATGTCACCTTGCAGCTTGCCCGTGCCCATGATATCCCTCTCGTCACCCAGGTGGAAACGATCGATCCTTATTTGCCATTGAGAGACGATCTGACACTCACCGGCTATGCCTCATACGTCATGGAACTTTTAGACCGCTTCACCTACGAACAGGAAGGCGGGAATCAACCCCTATTCAGTTTATTAACCTCTACATTAACCCGCCTGTGCAGTACCGCAGATATCTGGATCGTTATCCGGTATTATGAAATGCGCCTGCTGGATTACCTGGGATTTCGGCCGCAATTAATGGAATGCGCAAATTGCCGCAGTGTAATTCAACCGGTCAACCAGTATTTTTCCCTGCCGTCCGGCGGGGTGATCTGTCCATCCTGCGGAAAGGGTCTGCCAAATCTGCGCCCGGTATCTGTTGATGCGCTCAAGTTTATGCGTCATTTTCAACGCAGTAATTACAATGATGCTGTACGGGCAAACGTAGAACCAAAGGTAAAGTTGGAAATGGAAGCCCTGATGCAGGCATATTTTACATATTTATTGGAAAGGGGACTGAACACACCGGGGTTTATGAAAAAAGTGGAATCCTGATCAATCCGCCATCCGTTTTGCCCAGTTTAGTACAAAAACCCATGCAAACAAAACAACGATCGGTTTCAAAATGCGCCATAAAAAGATCTGGAACCATTTCCACTTCAGGGTATAGATCACATTGGCAATCACCCACCTGACAACAAGCGTTTGACCCAGGGGGCTGAGTACCAGGTGCCGATGATAATTCCGGAAAGAAAGATCTGAATTTTTTACAGCAATTCTGATCTCCCTCGCCGCCAGTTTTCCGTATCCGAGTGCCATACTGATCCCTTCACCGAAAACAGGATCCGCACCGGCCGCATCCCCGACCAATAACACTCGCGGTACTGACATTTTCTTAAAAGGGTCAAACCAACGGATGGGATGGCCTTTCAGATCAAGGCTTGAAAGATCAATATCAAATCTCGCCATTTCCGCGGCCAGGGTTTCTTTGAGCGGTGCCCGTTTTGAATCAGCCTCCAGGTTGGTATCGTAAATACCCCAGCATCGCATGGGTTCCCCTTTTAACTGAGTCGGAAAATCCCATGTATAACCTGCAATCCCTTTTGGAACAGGGAAAAAATCAAAATAAGCATCACGGGAGGAATGAGTACTTCCCGTGACGGGTTTTGAGATTACTTCGAGCACCCGGGCGGTATTTAACGGTTCTTGCGGCAGGATGTTTCTGCGTGTGATCCCGTTCGAACCGTCTGCGCCGATCACAATTTGTGCGTGCAGGGTTTCAGTGTTTGTGACAACTGACACACCATTTTCATCAGGGTTTACCGAGAGAATTGTGACCCCTTCGCGGATCTCTATGCCTCGCTCCTTGGCTTTTCCGGCCAGCCAGGCATCAAATTCATCCCGGCGTATGATGCGCAGGCTGGGTTGTTCACCCGGAAGGCGTATCGACATGCCCTTGCCCTCAAAATCAAAATGGGTTTCATAACTTTGGGCGAATGGAATTTCGCTGACATCCAAGATCGGAAGAGCACACGTCTGAACTCCAGTCACCTGAAGCTA
>CAZBRI010000620.1:0-1706 GCA_964494055.1 uncultured Anaerolinea sp. | reverse complement strand
GATGCATTCGAAAATTTAGCATAAGCAGCCGGAATTTGATTTTCCTGTCCTTTAAAACCATCTGTTTGTTTACCTGCAACAAAACTTGTTGTTAAGTTTGTTGCCACACTTACTGCTACGACTAAACCAAAAAAGCCGAGCATCTTCATTCTTTTTAGATCTTTCATATTTTCCATTATTAAAAGTAAAGGGTATCGCGGAAGAACATATCCGGCAAAGCGGGGTTCGGCATACCATCTTTCGTTCTGCCCTGTTATATGGTTCTGAGGATCATTTTAGTACTTCACTGGCAAAAATTCTTGCTTTTTTCCCCTTATTCATGTTACCCGGCGAAGGGGAAGGGTTGATCCAGCCTTTATGGGTGGAAGACCTTGTTACATGTATGTTATGGTCGCTGGATACACCTGATACATTAAACAAGACGTTTGATGTCGGCGGTGCTGAATATTTTCCGCTTAAACAGGCAGTGGATATTATCCAGGGTGTCCTCGGCAGGAAAAGACCGTATCTCCCGCTGGGACTGCCTTACCTGCGTGCCCTGACAGTCATGCTCGAAAGTGCAATGCCGGGATTTCCATTTTCAACTTTTTGGGTGGATTACTTTGCATATAATAGAACATGTGCTGTGGATTCTATACCCCGGATATTTGGTTTTTTACCTGCGCGATTTACGTACAGGTTGGAACATTTGAAGGGTATCAACTGGAACCGGCTGGCAATGAATTCATTTTTTACAAAAAGACCGCGAAAATAATGATGCTAGAGATCAAATTGTTAGAAAATTCGGACGAGATGGCGCAGGTGGAGGATCTTCAACGGATCGTTTGGCCAGGAAGCGAAACCGATGTTGTACCGGGTCATATTTTGCTGACATTTGCTCATAATGGCGGACTGGTTCTGGGGGCTTTTGAAGGCGGAGTTTTGAGAGGGTTGTTATTTGGTTTCCCGGGGATCTATTTTACAGCCGACGGACCGCGTCCAAAACACTGCTCGCACCAGATGGGAATACACCCGGACGCCAGGGATAAAGGTATTGGATATTCACTGAAAAGGGCACAGTGGCAGATCGTCCGTAAGCAGGGATTGGATCGTATAACCTGGACTTATGATCCGTTACTAAGCAGAAATGGTCACTTGAATATCGGCAGACTTGGAGCTGTGTGCAGCACCTACGTTAATGATCTTTACGGCAGTATGAGAGATGGTTTGAATGCAGGTCTTCCATCTGATCGATTCCAGGTGGATTGGTGGGTTAATACCCGGCGAGTACAGGGATGCATGAATTCCAACCATGGTCCGGAATTAAAATTGACAGACTATCTTGCGGCTAATGCACAAATTCTATACCCGGTGACTTCAAAAGATGCTTATTTTCAACCAGCCGGGGATATGCAAGTACCTGAAGCCAATCTTCTCCTGGCTGAGATCCCTTCGGATTTTATCTCCTTGAAAAAAGATGATTTTGAACTCGCTCTTGCCTGGAGATTATTAACCAGGCATGTTTTTGAGACCTGCTTTTCAGCCGGTTACATCGTCACCGATTTTATTTTTGAAAAGGAAGGAGAAAGACAGCGGAGTTATTATGTGCTGACAAACGGGGTTCCATTCTGTAATAAGAAATCTGTGCAAATCTGAGCGTGTTCTCCCAAGTAGCGAGAATAATAGTACAATTGTTCTGTGAATACCTTGCGTGCCTTCAAGACCGA
>CAZBRI010000619.1:0-1716 GCA_964494055.1 uncultured Anaerolinea sp. | reverse complement strand
GATAGCTTCAGGTGACTGGAGTTCAGACGTGTGCTCTTCCGATCTCTGCGCCAGGAATAAAACAAAAGTGATCTTGCGTGCGATCTTTTGATAGTTTTGCATGCTGCCTGCTTATTTATTTATGGATGTAAAGCCAAACGCTCTCACTAATAACACTTTATCCATCTTAATAGTTACCATCTTTTTGATAACTTCTTACACAACATGAATAGCTAAACCCCGCAATTTTTTAATCCCTCGTAAGCTTGTATTTTCTCACACTCCTGGTTTCAGTATAGGAAAGTTTTTCAAGGTTTAGTTATTCCTAGCATCTTTTGAAAAACCCAAAAAGATGTTGGGTTTTCCTGCTGGTTGAATATTTGCGTTAACCCCGAAAAAAATTCCACAATAAATCCTCTTTCTCATCCTTCCATCGGAAGGAGGCCGGGGGCGGCCTCGTTAAACCCGCCATTTTTGAAATATCAGGTCAAGCTTGTCGTAAACAGGCTGATAAAAAATAAGTACTTAACGATAAATACTGCCGGATATCCATTATTGATCATGGATATGAAACTCTACCACTTCATCGCCTTTCAGCCTGGCCCCGGCTCCCACAGCTATCGACGTTTTTTCGGCTGACATGTGATGCACCATGTAGGCTTTCACATCCCTGTTGGCATAGGCAGCCTCGCCGCCGGACTGCGAGCTGAGCATGTGCAATACTGCCTGCCGAGGCTGTTCGGCTGTGTGAATTTTCTTCACCAGCCGGCTCGTGCGTGTCATGCGGCCTTCACAATAGCTGCGGCTTTCGCTGCTTGTATGTTCTTCGGCATAGATAGGCAGATTCCTGTCCCTGATCACGTTGGTCTGGTAGAAATGTTCGCCTTTGTTTTCCCCCAGCTGACTGTGATGCACCTGCCTATTGGCAAATTCCACCTTTTCCACTCGGATATTCCCGCGGTCTATGTGCACGGATGTCAGTGAATACCCGCCCTGGAACGGCCCCAGCTGCCGGGCGAGATCAACACGCGGGACTTTGCTGCCGATATACAGGCTCAGCCAGGCCAGGGTGTTGGGCAGGATGGCGTTTTCCATTTCCAGGCTGCGGACATGCAGTGTGTCGATGGCCTGCGCGTAATGTTGTTCCTGCCAGCCAAAGGTCGGCCCCGGAAGCAGATCCGGGTAAATAAAGCCGGTACTCAGCCTGCCCTCTGCACCCTGGAAGGTGAAGAGACGCAGTTTATCAAAGCGCTGGCCGGGTTCTTTTTCATAATCTTCTTCGGTGTGCCACAGGATCACGGACCCGTCCCCGCTGCGGTAGGCTCCGGTCTGACAGCCGACTTCATCTTCCTGGAGCAGGGTTGCCAGGTCTTCGGGCTGAATCTTTCTGCCGTCAATGCGTTCCGGCAGCAGGTCATGCCTGAATTCGGATAGTTTTGCCCCTTCTGCCCAGGCGAGCAGGCTGCTGCTGTAGGCTTGCACCGCATCAATCGTCAAAGGGTGCAGACCGTTAATTTTGGCCTTTGCTGCCAGCGCTTTCCGGTAACTTTGTGCCCGCCTCAACTGCTGCTGAACAGCCTCCGGGCTGCCGAGATCAAATAGCCGCTGTGCCAGGATCTTGTGCACCTGGGCCTGTACATCCTGTCCCAGGGCATGGTGCGCACTGAGGCTGTCCACCGCACCGCAGTCCAGCGTGTGAATTGCCCCGACGTGCTTTTGAAATTGCCTTATCAGCCT
>CAZBRI010000618.1:0-1743 GCA_964494055.1 uncultured Anaerolinea sp. | reverse complement strand
GGGATGGTATCGTTTAATAAGCTCAAAGAGCAGTTGCGCCTCGGGAGTGTCAATACCGTCAGCAGTTATATTGAGTACATGGAAAACAGCTGGCTGATCTTTACCCTTAATCGATACGCCTTCTCGGTAAAACGCCAGCAAATCGCACCAAAAAAGATTTACTGCATCGATACCGGCATGGTCAATTCCGTGGGGTTTCGTTTTACCCCGAGCACGGGAAAGCTTTTGGAAAACCTGGTATTCCTGATACTGCGCCAGCAAACCAAAGAAATTTTTTATCACGTCACCCCGGGCGGCTATGAGGTAGATTTTTTTCTTCCTGAACGGCGGCAATTGATCCAGGTGTCCCATCGCATAGAAAATTCATCTACCCGCGAGCGGGAATTTCGCGCCATAGAGGATTCGATCAAGGAAATACGGTTTGAAAGCGCATTAATCTTATCTGACAGCAATGAGAAGGCAGTCGATGTGGGCGGCGTTCCGGTAAAAGTACAGTCTGTCACAGAGTGGTTGGTAAATCAGGAAACACCGGAAGATAGATAATCGTTGGCTTGCTTAAACTTATTTTACAAGTTGACATTATTCGCAACTAATAATACAATTATAGTTGTTAATATAACAAAATATGGTTGCGAAAGTAGGGATAGATGAGCAAAAAAAATGAACAGACAATGGAAATTCGAGCTTTTATCCTGGCGCAAATTGAAGAACACCCTGCCGACCTGACGGGGATTACATCAGATAAATTCAAAATTTCCAGACAGGCAATACGTAAGCATATCCAGGCATTAGTAAGTGATGGCTCTATCACTGCAACAGGAGCAACCCGTGATAGGCAATATAAACTCAATTTACTCACTGAACTAAAGGTGGAAATTCCAATAAATTCAAATATATCGGAAGATGTTATTTGGAGAGAAAACATACGACCAAAACTACAGGATATTAAACCCAATATTATTGGTATATGCCAGTATGGCTTTACTGAAATGGTTAATAATGTTCTTGACCATTCTGAAGGTCAAAATCTTTTGATTTATTTACGTCAAACCGCAGCATATCTTGAAATTCTTATATCCGACGATGGAATAGGAATTTTTAACAAAATTTCAAAAATTCTAGACTTGAATGACAAAATAAACGTAATTTTAGAATTAGCAAAAGGAAAACTAACCACAGACCCCAAGCGGCATACCGGAGAGGGCATATTCTTCACATCGCGCGTATTCGATAGTTTTATGATAATTTCTGGAAATTTGATGTTTGCACATACAGAAACTGATAATGATTGGTTGCTGGAGGAGACTGAAAATATTCTCGAAGGAACTTTAGTCAGACTAAGAATTGATCCCAATTCCAAACGCAATATAAAAGATGTTTTTGATAAATATGCCGATGCTGAAGATTATGGTTTTTCAAAAACACACATTCCTGTAACTTTAGCAAGATATGGTGATGAGAACCTGGTATCCCGCTCACAAGCAAAACGCCTGCTCACTCGCTTTGAAAGATTCAAGGAGATCGTTCTTGACTTTACCGGCGTAGAGATTGTAGGGCAAGCATTTGCAGATGAGTTATTCCGAGTATTTAAAATAGATAATCCAACAGTTCATATTAGTTATGTAAACGCGAACGAACAGGTAGAAAAAATGATTTTGCGAGCAGTTTCATCATCCTAAAACCGCAAGCCAACACCGCAAGATCGGAAGAGCACACGTCTGAACTCCAGTCACCTGAAGCTAT
>CAZBRI010000617.1:0-1758 GCA_964494055.1 uncultured Anaerolinea sp. | reverse complement strand
ACGGTTGAAAATGGTATTTTACTGAGTGCACTGCTCGAACAGATCAGTATTCCGCGGGGCGAGGTGGCGCTGATGTCGATCAACGGGGAGTTATTTGAAGGGGAGGATGTGCTGCTGAAAGATACGGATGATGTTTTGCTGTTTCCTCCGATCGGTGGAGGCTAAAAAACAAAAGACCCGGTTGAAAAATATTTGAACGGGTCTTTTTCTTTGGCAAAAATCCGAAGAATTCACATTTTATTTTGCTATACGAAATTTTTATTGAAGCAAATTATATAACGATTGGTATGCATGATTTAGAGATAATTTTCAACAAAATCCCTGGGTGTTAGAATTGGAATACCTTTATAGAATCCTAAATCTAAAAGATGCGGATCTCCAGAAACAATTGCATCCGCCTGTGCTTCTTCCGCGCAAGCCAAAACGAAGTCATCATCCCGATCAACGCTTATCTGATTTGCTTCAGGAGAACCTTGAACCATGATGGCGAAAGCGCGTATAAAATCCAGAAGCGCTTCAGCATTGTCTGCTGCGTGAGGATATTTTCTTACGATTCGCGGCCGTGCCAAAACATCAATAAATTCTTCCAGCATATGGCCCGATGTCACCAGGCTAATTTCATTTCTTCGAAGCGCATCCAGGATAGCTGCAGAATAACCTGAAGCAATCACACCGCTAATCAAAATATTAGTATCGAGAACGATTTTTTGCATGGCTGGATTTAGCACGCACTTCGTGAACAGCCTTAATGGCGTCAGCTATTACTTCATCTTCGGAATATTGTGTATTATTTTGCCTGATAAGGCTTATTGCTGAACTAAAACGTTCCGAAATAGAATTCCTGTCGATTTCGGTATCCAGCTGCCTCCACAAATCAAGTTTTTCTTTCAATGGTAAGAGCTGAAGAGCCTGCTTAAGTTGATCAATAGACAACTCAACGCGTACTGTATTCATTATTTTCTCCTGATAAGAACCAAATTAAATTATACCTGAGTTGATGTAGAATTCAATACAATATTGATTGCTATAGAAAAGCGAAAACCATTATTGAAACCCAACAGCCGGTATTATGCTGCTGCCATCTTTTATCAAAGCAGTTATTTGGTAAAGGCGGCGGGGGGAACAGATGATAAAATTGCTCAACGAGAAAACCATGCAAAATAAAATCATCTTTGGCGATAATTTGGCAGCGCTGCAGGGTATGCCGGCAGGGTCGGTGGATCTGATCTACATCGATCCGCCGTTTAACACAGGCAAAGTGCAGGCACGGATGCAGATAAAGACGGTGCGGTCTGAAAATGGAGACAGGGTGGGTTTCCAGGGTCAGCGCTATGAAACAACCAGGATTGGGGAGAAATCTTATTCGGATACGTTTGATGATTACCTGCTATTCCTGGAACCCAGGCTGAGAGAAGCCTACAGGGTGCTGGCAGCAAACGGCTCATTATATTTTCACATCGACTACCGGGAAGTTCATTACTGCAAGATCCTGCTGGATCAGGTATTCGGGCGGGAAAGCTTTTTGAACGAAATCATCTGGGCTTACGATTACGGCGCCCGTTCCAAAAAGAAGTGGCCAGCGAAGCACGATAACATCCTGGTGTATGTGAAGAATCCGGAAGATTATGTGTTCAACTTTGAAGATATGGAACGCATCCCTTACATGTCGCCCGGACTGGTGGGACCTGAGAAAACCGCCCGCGGAAAAACGCCGAGATCGGAAGAGCACACGTCTGAACTCCAGTCACCTGAAGCTAT
>CAZBRI010000616.1:0-1759 GCA_964494055.1 uncultured Anaerolinea sp. | reverse complement strand
TCCCGCTCCTCAAGGCAGCCGCCGAAGAAAGTAACGGCAGTCTCAGCATCAGCTCAACCCCCGGGAAAGGCACGAAAGTTGACATCGATTTTCAACTCTCGCACATCGACCGCATGCCTCTCGGAAACCTGCGCGATACCTTCCTCAGCCTGGCTGTCGGGCACCCGGAAACACACTGGATCTTTCGCTACACTGCCTGCGGGTTGAATGCTGAAGAGATCTACGAATTGGATGATGCCCCGTTAAAAGAAACACTGCAGGGACTTTCCCTGAGTCACCCGGATGTATTGATCTACCTGCGGGAAGAGCTGGATGAAGGCTTGAGAACAGCCCGGCAGGTTTTATAAAAGCAGGTTCAACAAATTTTGTCAATTTCTGCTGCCCCGAAGGCAGTGTTACACAGGAGAAAAATATGCCAACCGTAAAATCGCTCGAAGACCTGAAGAGAATTCGCGAAGAAGCACTGCAGAAACGAGAGATCAAGACAACTCCCGGCTCCATGCAGATCATCGTGGGTATGGGAACCCCCGGCATCGCAGCCGGCGCACGTGAAACACTCAAAGCCATTCTGGGGTTCATTGAAGAAAAACACCTGACCAACATCACTGTCCGCCAGACCGGCAACATCGGCATGGATTCCTGGGAACCGATCGTGCAGATACAGTCGTCTGATGCAGAACACCCGCTCGTAACCTACGGCAAGGTTACTCCTTTTGCCGCGAAGCAGATCATGGAACAACATGTGATCGGTGGAAAAATTGTCAATGACTACGTTGTCCCGGCCTGATCCGGATAGATCAGCTGTGATTGAATAAAGGTAAACCTTATCATGTCTTTTTATCGCTCTCATGTACTTGTATCAGTCGACCCTGAGTGTTTGTCCAGGGGTGCCCATGATGTTCTGGACGCCCTGAATGACGAACTGATCTCCCAGGGTTTGCTGGATGAAGTACAGGTTTTGGAAACATCCCGCATCGGGGATCCATACCGGCTTGGTCCGGATATGCTCGTTTACCCCGAAAATATACATTATGCCAACCTGACCCCGGATGACATTCCCTTCCTGGTGGAAGAGCATTTCCTCAAGGGGCGTGTGGTTGAAAAATTCCGTGCCCAGGAAAAAGCAGTCTCAGACGAAGAGCTTGGCGCACCCAAGCCCAAAGAAGTACGCATCGTCCTGCGCAACTGCGGCAAGATTGACCCGCACAACATTGAAGATTACATCGCTGAAGATGGTTACCAGGCCCTTGCCAAAGTGCTGACCGGCATGAGCGCGGATAACGTGATCGATGAGGTCATGCGCTCCGGTCTGCGCGGCCGCGGCGGAGCCGGTTTCCCGGCCGCCCGCAAATGGCAGCTATGCCGTCAGGTGGCAGATAACCCCAAGTACCTCACCTGCAACGCAGATGAAGGCGACCCGGGTGCTTTTATGAACCGGCGTGTGCTGGAAAGCGATCCGCACTCGGTTGTGGAAGGCATGATCATTGCCGCCTATGCCATCGGTGCCAGCCTGGGTTACATTTACTGCCGGGCTGAATACCCCATCGCAGTTGCCAACCTGAAGATCGCCATTGCTCAGGCGCATGAGTTCGGCTTCCTGGGTGAAGACATCTTCGGCACCGGCTTCAATTTTGACCTGGAAGTCCGCATGGGTGCCGGCGCTTTTGTCTGCGGTGAAGAAACCGCGCTGATCGCCTCCATCGAAGGCAAACGAGATCGGAAGAGCACACGTCTGAACTCCAGTCACCTGAAGCTATCT
>CAZBRI010000615.1:0-1763 GCA_964494055.1 uncultured Anaerolinea sp. | reverse complement strand
CCAATCGTGAAGGCGCACAATGAAGACAAGGATAGAACAGCTTTCTGGGATGGTGCGGAAACGATCGCTGCCGGCTTACGGGTACCGGCTGTCTTTGCCGACCGTATCATCCTGCGCATTATTAAACAAAGCGGGGGGACTGCCATCAGTGTGACAGATGCGCAGATACTGGAATGCCAGAAAGAGATGGCCGGGAATGAAGGGATATTCGCCTCACCCGAAGGGGCTGCGACCCTGGCTGCTGCCCGGGAACTGCGGAAAAGCGGCTGGATCAACCCCGCAGAACAGGTTGTTTTATTCAATACCGGATCCGGGCTGAATTATTTATCTTGAATAATTTTATTTTTCCTGCAGTAATTCGAAATCATGACGGAGAAGCTTAATGCCGAAAAACCAAAGAGCTGTTCTGGATCTTCTATACCAGGTGAGCCGGGAGTTTGCCACCGCTCTTGAGCTGCGGACTGTTCTGACACGAGTCCTTTTTTCTGCAATCAATAACGTCGGCGGTGAAAGGGGAAGCATCCTGGTTCTGGATGACAATGGTGCTGCGATCGATTCTGCATTTGTGTATGGCAACCAGGTCAGGGAAACAAACACCCTGCACCTGAAAGATACCGTTGACCGGGGTCTCGCCGGCTGGGTTGTACGCAACAGGGCAGCGGTGCTTGTGCCCGACATCAGCCAGGATCCGCGCTGGCTGCGGCGTGAGGATGATTCCGAGCAGAATTCCGGCGCAAAATCTGCCATTTGCGTTCCGCTGATGGCGCGCGAAAAAATGGTGGGGGTGCTGACCCTTGTTCACCCGGCTCCCGGCAGTTACGACAGTGAAGATTTTGACCTGATGCGGGCAATCGCGGACCAGGCCGGAATCGCCGTCCTGAACGCCCGCCTGTTTTCCGATAGTCAGCGCCAGGCACGAATCATGACCGCCCTGGCACAGGGTGCAGCAAAACTCAGCACATCTTTCGTGATGGAAGATGTTTATGCCAACATCATCTCAGAAACTCTGAAAACCTTACAGGTGGAGATTACAGCCCTGGCCATTCTTGAAGGACAGGAATTTATTTTCCAGGCTGCCAGCGAAAAAGGTGTGAGCCTTCTGGGACGAAAAATCCCGGTCTCTGACGGCATCGCCGGCAAGGTTTACGAGGAGGGGCAGAGTGTGATGATCCCCAACTTATCTTCAGACACGCAGCCGCTCCTGAATGAATCCGAATCCCTGCGCGGGATCAAAGTCCGCGGGATCGCCTGTGCACCCATCGTGGTTCAGGACCAAATCATCGGGGTACTGGAAGCCATCAACCCGGTCGGGAAATCATTTGATCCGGATGCGTTGATCGTGCTCTCAGGTCTCGGCGCGCTGGCCGGCACAATTATTCAAAACGCCCGTTTATTTGAAAGCCAGGACCAGGCACAGAAGCGGTACAGGGATCTTTTTGATGACAGCATTGATCCGATCCTTATCTCAGATCTTTCCGGAAAGATCATCGAGGTCAATAAACAAACCAGCAGCTTTACCGGGCTGCCAAGAGATTCCCTTCAAATTTTATCGGTCATGGATGTGCATACGATCGATTTTGGGAAGACCGGCCAAATATTTGAGAATATTACCGAAGCGGCAACAACCTATGAATCAACCCTGCGCGATGTGGATGGAAAATCAACCCCGGTTCAGGTTTATGCCAGGCGGGTGATCTTTAATGAGACCCCCTGCCTGCAGTGGATCTTAAAGGATATCTCCGAACACAAAGAACTGGATGCAC
>CAZBRI010000614.1:0-1781 GCA_964494055.1 uncultured Anaerolinea sp. | reverse complement strand
TACACCTCTCTATTCGTCGGCAGCGTCAGATGTGTATAAGAGACAGGCCCTCTTCATCATGCGTCAATCCGATATTATGAACGTGATCGGGATGGCTGCCGGCCGCGGTGAACCGCAGTCCGGGGGCAGTCCGGCCGCCTGGGGGCAGGGCTCACGCACCATCCTGCTGGATACCTCCGTCATCATCGACGGTCGTGTGGCTGATATCGCCAAGACAGGCTTCCTGCCCGGTACCATGCTCATCCCGCGTTTCGTCCTGAATGAGCTGCAGTACATCGCCGACTCATCCGACGGTATCCGCCGTCAGCGCGGGCGGCGCGGCATGGAAGTGCTCTCAGAGCTGCAGAAGGTCTCTGCTGTCAGCGTCCGCATCACCGATATCGATGTGGAAGGGGTCAAGGAAGTGGATGACAAACTGGTCATCCTGGCCCGTCAGCTCAAGAGCCCCATCCTGACCAACGACTACAACCTCAACCGCGTGGCTGAGCTGCAGGGTGTCACCATTCTGAATATCAACGAGCTGGCCAATTCGGTCAAGTCGGTCGTCCTGCCCGGTGAAAGCCTGGGCGTGGCCATTATCAGCGAAGGCAAAGATTCCAGCCAGGGTGTCGGGTATATGGATGACGGGACCATGGTGGTCGTCGAAGGCGGCAACCGCCTCATCGGCCAGACAAAAATGGTCAGCGTCACCAAGGTCCTGCAGACCGCTGCCGGGCGCATGATCTTCGCCAAACCGGAAGATTAATTTCCTCGAATTTCCAGCCAGGTACGGGGTTTTATCCCGTGTCTGACTTTGTTTTTCGCACTCGTTCGCGGGTGATATTGTTGTCTGCATCCAAACCATCAACTTGCTTACCTTTGTAAGCTCAGCAGGAGCGCCGCATGATCCGTCTTTACAATACCCTGTCACGTAAAAAAGAAGAACTCAGCACACTGGAACCGGGTGTCGTCAAAATGTATGTCTGCGGTCCCACGGTCTATAACGATGCGCATGTCGGCCATGCAATGTCGGCCCTGGTCTTCGACATCGTCCGGCGTTACCTGGAATACCGTGGTTACCAGGTGAAGCACGTCATGAACTACACCGACGTGGATGACAAGATCATCAACCGCGCCAATGCCCTGGGGGTCGATCCTTTCGAACTCTCGCAGCGCTACATCGATGATTTCGATCACAACCTGTCGGATCTCAATATTCAGCCTGCCACCGCCAAACCCCGCGTCAGCAAGACCATGCCGCAGATCATCGATTTCATCTCAGGCCTGATCGAGCGCGGTTACGCCTACCCTGCCTCAAACGGGGATGTCTATTTCCGCGTCTCGCATGATGAAGACTACGGTAAACTCTCAGCCCGCAAACTGGATGACATGCAGGCCGGTTCCCGCATCGAAGTGGAAGAGCTCAAAGAACACCCGATGGATTTTGCCCTGTGGAAGGCTGCCAAACCCGGCGAACCCTCCTGGGACAGTCCTTGGGGCAAGGGACGCCCCGGCTGGCATATTGAGTGCTCGGCCATGAACCTGGCGGAGCTGGGCGAGCAGATCGATATTCACGGCGGCGGCAACGACCTGATCTTCCCGCATCATGAAAACGAGATCGCACAATCCGAATCCTTCACCGGTAAGCCTTTCGCGAAGTACTGGATGCACAACGGCATGCTGCAGCTGGGCGGCGAGAAGATGTCCAAGTCGCTGGGCAACATCATCAGCATCAAGGAATTCCTGGCCCGGCGTGAGATCGGAAGAGCACACGTCTGAACTCCAGTCACCTGAAGCTATCT
>CAZBRI010000613.1:0-1787 GCA_964494055.1 uncultured Anaerolinea sp. | reverse complement strand
GCCCGGGAAGCCGGATTTTCTATACAGCCGTTCAAAATATGCTTTGTAGAAAGTGTTCGAACAAATTCCACTGGCACCTATTCCCATAATGAATATCTACGAATAATAAAATGCAAAATTTTGACCGCCTGAATGCATTATCAATAAAAAAAACTTGTACTTGTGCTAGGAAAAACTAACAATAAGTGGTGTGTTTGTTTTACTTCAATCCCGATAACAATAAATACTAACTATTAATTACTAATCAAATTATCGCACAAAATATAGAATTTTGCAACTGAAACTCATGGTCAAATGTCACTAATTTGATATATAAATAGCAATGAGGTTTCTGCCGGCAGATACCTCATTTGAAATCATCAATTAAGGCGGTTACCTTGCGCCTTGCAGAGCGCTGAAGACCGCCTGCATGCCGAAATCCATTGCAGCGACGGGGACACGTTCATCGGCAGCGTGGATGGTACTGATGAAGCTGAAATCTTCCGGGAGCTGAAGGGGGGTGTAACCGTAGGTTTGAATTCCCAGCTTCGAGAAGAAGCGGGCATCAGTTACGCCGGTCAGTACCAGGGGAATAGGTGTACCGGATGGATCCATTTTTTGCAGGGTTTTTCCCAGCATGTCAAACAGCTCCATGTTAACTGTGGCTGGCCCGGGGTCATATTCCAGAACTTCCATGTCAAAATCACTGCCCAGCAGGTCATGCATTTCCTGCTGCATCATGTCCGGGGTAAAACCGGGCACCATGCGGCCATCCAGGGCGATGGATACTTCTGAAGGGATGACGTTCACTTTTTCGCTGCCGCGCAGGATGGTCGGGCTGACGGTGTTGTGCAGGATCGGGAATATGGCATCTGCGCTCGACCCCAGCATTTTAATAATGCTGTCTGCAAAGAGCGGATTGGCTGCCTGGCCGATCACAAAGCCGGGGATTCCGCCCAGGGCAGATGCTATGCCATCGATCATCAATTTTCCGGGCTGTGTCAGGTGATAAGGCAGGTTTTTCCTGTCCATTAATTGCAAGGCGCGGGCAGCTTTAGCCATAGCACCGCCGTGAACCGGCATGGACCCGTGTCCACCCCGTCCGTGAAAAGTCAGCTTGAGTGTGCAGATTTGTTTTTCGGCGACCATGATCGGGTACATTCGTTTCCCGGCCATATTCAAATTAAAACCGCCAAATTCTCCCAGGGCATGCTTTACCCCGCTGAAGAGCTGCGCATGTTCTTCAGCAAGGAAACGTGCGCCGTAGGCACCTGTATTTTCTTCATCTGCAACAGCGCAAAAGATAACATCCCCAGGCAGGGAAACACCTTCTGCTTTGGCTTTCAGGAAGGCGGCAAGCAGCATGGCGACACCGCTTTTCATATCAAGCGCCCCGCGTCCCCAGATATAGCCGTCGGAGATCTCAGCAGCAAAAGGCGGGTGTGTCCATTTTTGATTTTCGGTGGTGACAACGTCTACATGACCGTAGAGCAGCAGGGGGGCAGCATTACCGCTGCCTTTAATCCGCCCAATCACATTTGTTCGTGCGGGTGTTTTTCCAAGAATAATTGGCTCAATGCCTGCTTCACTTATCAGGTTGGTGATATACGCGATGCATTCTGCCTCGTTTCCTGGCGGATTGGTGGTATTGAAGCGTATCAGATCCTGAAGGAGTTTTACAGGCTGGTTGTAAATTGCGGTTTCAGTAGATTTTGTCATGGACATTTCGTCCTCCTGAATTGATGGTTGTATTATAAACGAATTATTATCTCAATCCATTCTTGTGAAAGGTATAATATGTCTATTAT
>CAZBRI010000612.1:0-1807 GCA_964494055.1 uncultured Anaerolinea sp. | reverse complement strand
GCGGTTTTCCCGCTCAATGCTTCCAGCCAGAGCAGGCTGCCATCGGTATCAAAAATAACATCCTGCAGCCGTAAATGGGCTGCCTGCATGGCCGGCGTAACCGGGGATGGCCAAAATCCAAACGGGATTTTCTGTTTATTATTCATAGTTACCTGCAGGGATGGAAGACTGGAATTAAAACGAGAACTGAAAAATGCTTGGATATTATTCTGAATGTTGAAGGTAACAGGTTATGGAGCAGACCTTCAACATTCAGAAATTTTTTTCGCCGATTGAAAACTAAATATGAACGCTCATTTTCGCAGCTAATTTATCTTTTGGCTGGAATCCTGTTACGCGTTCAACCATCTGTCCGTTTTTAAACATCATAAGGGTTGGAATGCCCATAATGCCGTATTTATTTAATACATTCGGGTTCTGATCAGCATCGCACTTGACGACCTTAACCCTGCCATCCCATTCAGCTGCCAATTGGTGGATGATCGGATCAACCATTTTGCATGGTCCGCACCATACAGCAGTAAAATCTACCAGGACTGGCAGGGATGAATTGATGACTTCGCCTTCAAAATCTTGTTCGACAACATATTTCAGTTCTGACATTGATACCTCCTGTTTGAATATTGATTAATATTATCACGGGCTGGTTTGAGGTGTATTAGAATTTTCAAGAGAATTGTTAACATTGGTAAAATTGGTGACAAACAGAATGCAAAGCGTAAATTCACTTGCCATTTTCAGCCAAATGCGTTTATAATATTTTTCTGCCCGGGCGGGTAGCTCAGTTGGTTAGAGCATTGCGTTGACATCGCAAAGGTCGTAGGTTCGAGTCCTATTCCGCCCACACATTATATATAGTGCATTGAACAGGATAATTAGACGGTCTCCAGTTTGACAGGGAGAATAGACCATTGACTGAGAGTCTATCCAGAATGACCGTTGAAAACCACCTGTGAGCATGAACCTGAAATCAAAAGAGAGTAAGGCGATCGGTTGGCCCCGTTACAGGCTCAAAGAGATGCCGTTTCTGACGGTAATCTGGGTGGAACCGCGTGAGCAAAACTCTCGCCCCAGCATTGGGCGTGAGTTTTTTTTATTTACCCTGCCGGCATCGGCAGGAAAGTTTTTACAAATAGAAGGAGATTATTATGTCTCAAGAACACTACGAAGAAACACCGCTTTATCGAATCCGTCACTCAGCAGCGCACGTCATGGCGCAGGCTGTATTGGAATTTTATCCGGACACCAAGTACACCATTGGTCCGCCTGTTGAGAATGGCTTTTATTATGATTTTGACCTTCCCCAGGCGATCACGCAGGAAGATCTGGAAAAGATCGAAAAACGTATGCGGCAGATCGTCGCCGGCCACCATAAATTCGAGAAAAAGATCGTCTCAGCAGATGAAGCCCGGGTCGTATTTAAGGATCAGCCCTATAAACTTGAATTGATCGATGGGCTGGAAAAAGGCGGGCTGGATGAATACGGCAACCCGCTCAATGAAAAACCGGAGATCTCACTTTTCCAGAGTGATACCTTCACCGATCTGTGCCGCGGGCCGCATGTTGAGACCACCAAACAGATCAATCCGTCAGCCTTCAAATTAATGTCGATCGCCGGTGCCTACTGGCGCGGTGACGAGAAAAATAAAATGCTGACCCGTATCTACGGTACCGCCTGGGAAAAACCGGACGAATTAAAACAGTACCTCCTGATGCTGGAAGAAGCAAAGAAACGTGATCATCGAAAACTCGGCAAGGAACTTGATATTTTTATCTTTGACGATGAAGTTGGTCCCGGGCTGCCGCT
>CAZBRI010000611.1:0-1833 GCA_964494055.1 uncultured Anaerolinea sp. | reverse complement strand
GCCTGGTGGAAATCGTATATGTTCTGAGAATCACTCGCTCCAGCGTTGTGGAAGTGATGAACAGTCCCTATGTTCGAACCGCCATTCTCAAAGGTCTTTCATACCGGCAGGTTGTTTTCAGGCATGTATTACGTAATGCCATGATGGCACCAATCACAGTCATTATGCTGCATATTAACTGGTTTATCGGCGGCATCGTCGTGGTCGAATCAGTTTTCGGTTTTCCCGGTCTCGGGAATTTCATCCTCAACGCCGCCCTCTTCAAAGATGTTTACTCCATTGAAGCCGGCGCAATGGTATTGATCCTCTTAGCGGTTGGAACGCAGCTTATCGCGGATCTGATTTATTCGATCATCAATCCCCGCATACGGTATTCCTAGGAGAAAAGGTATGAGCATGGATGATCCTACCCGCGAAGGACAGGAAAACTTTTATACTGATGACGCAAAGACATCGGAGATTCCTGGTAAAGCCTTAATAGGCGGTAAAAAACAGGAACCAAAGGGCTCCGAAGATTCGAACCCATTACGTGAATTTATCAGCCTGATCCTTTCTTCTCCAACAGCGGTCATCGGTTTGATTGTTGTGCTGTCCTGGGTGCTGGTTGCTCTGACAGCCCCATTAATTACAGCACACACACCCCTTGAGCAGGATTATAAAAATATTAATAAAGGCCCAACGGTCAGCCACATCCTTGGTACCGATAATATGGGCAGGGATGTCTGGTCACGCGTGGCTTACGGTGCCAGAACAATTCTGACGCTTGGACCTCTGTCCGTATTGGTCGCTTTCCTGCTTGGCCTATCACTTGGGCTGCCGGCTGGTTATTATGGCGGCTGGGTGGATGAGGTCGTCATGCGAGCATTGGATTCGCTGATGGCATTTCCAACCATCCTGTTGTACATGATCATCATCTCTGCCCTGGGTGCATCCTCGGTCAATGTCGTGATCGCAATCGCCATCGGCGGTGCCCCGGGTATTGCCCGGCTTGTCAGGGCTCTTACGATGGATATACGCACCCGGGAATATGTAGCCGCTGCCAAATTGCGAGGTGATAAAGATCTTATGATCATGCTGCGCGAGATTCTGCCCAACTGCCGCGGCCCGTTGATTGTAGATTTCCTGCTTCGTATCGGTTACGCGGCATTCTACATCGGCACGCTTGGTTTTCTGGGTCTTGGACTACCGCCGCCCACGCCCGATTGGGGCGGAATGGTACAGGAAGGTCACAGCCACATGACAGCCAATATCTGGCCGGTTCTTTCAGCCACCATGGCGATTGTGACACTGGTCATTGGATTAAATATGTTTGCGGATGGTCTGCGCGAAGAAAGTATGCGCTACCAGTAGTTCATAATTTATTCGTTGAGCAAGATCGAGAGTAAAATGGATTCTTCTGAACCTGTTCTTTCAGTAAAAAACCTGGCTGTCAGCTATAAGACACGCAAGAGCACTGTGGACGCTGTCCGCGATGTTTCTTTCGATATTTACCAGGGTGAAAATCTGGGTCTGGTGGGTGAATCCGGCTGCGGTAAAAGCACTGTGGCGTTTTCAATGGTTAATTTCCTGGGGCCAAACGGCAAGGTTACCCGCGGCGATATCCTGTTTAAAGGCCAGCAGCTTCGCGGACGCTCTGAAGAAGATCTGCGTAAACTGCGCGGTGCCGAGATCTCAATGGTTTACCAGGAGCCCATGTCTGCCCTGAACCCATCCATGGCGATCCAGGACCAGATGGTGGAAAGCCTGGTAGCTCACCGCGGTTTCAAACGCAAGGATGCTATAGAAGAATCCCTCGAAGCTCTGAAAAAAGTATACATGCCGGATGCCGAAGGC
>CAZBRI010000610.1:0-1839 GCA_964494055.1 uncultured Anaerolinea sp. | reverse complement strand
ATTATTTTAAAACCATCTTCTTCATCTCCCTCTGATTATCATCCACCTGCTGCTCCAAATCATCCAGCCGCTTCAGCAGCAAACCCACCTCAAACTCCGCTTTCGCATTCACCTTGTGATCGATCTCCGCCGCGATCCGGTCCTTGGCAGCCTGTCGATTTTGACTCATCATAATAAAAGGAGCCGCATAAGCCGCCTGGAACGACAGCATCAAGTTCAACAGGATGAAAGGATAAGGATCCCAGTGATTGATCCAGGCAGTGGCATTCAGCGAAATCCATACCGCTAGTAAAGTAGTTTGAACAATGATAAACGGCCAGCTGCCCATGGTATCCGCCACCGTATCAGCGATCCGCTGCCCAAATGTCAGCCTTTCCTCATCCACCTCATTCACGTTACGGCTGGCAATGTTTCGTAAAATAGCATCCATTTCATGCAGCCGGCCGCCCAGCTCGATCAGCACATCGATCGCAGCCGAAGGTTTGGTTTTTAAAAAGGTAAAAAATTCATCCCGTTCCAGTGCCAGGGTGGTCACATTCGTAACCGCAATAACCCTCGCAGAACGCGGTTCGCTGGTCAGCATTGATAATTCGCCAAAAAAACCGCCAGGACCCAGTTCGTGCAGAACAATATCATCCCCATCCGCATCCCGGATCGTCACGCGGACATCGCCCTCAGTGATTATGTAGAACAGGTTCCCGGTCTCCCCTTCCCGGACAATGGTATGCCCTGCATTGAACTTGAGTTCGTCCATGATCGAACGAATGGCTTCTGTGTCCGCCTCATCCATTTCACTGAAAAGTGCAATATCCTGTAATTCAATTTCTGCCATGTAGTCTCCTGGAACCGCAGGTAATAATTGCGGCGAAGTAAATTTACCGATTGATTTTACCCGGGTCAGCAAATCCATTCAGCAGCTGATCTGCAACCGTTGCTGTCATATCCAGTGTCAGAGGTGTTACAGAAACTTTCCTCTTTCGGATCAGCGTGTAGATATCCGTGTCACTCGGCTCGATCTCATAATTCATTTGCACAGTGTATCCAATAGATTCCGGGACATCCCAGGAGCTTCTGCCGGGTTTGACCGGCATATAATATCGCTGCCGTGAAAGCCGCGTCCATTCCCATCCCGTCTCCGGCGTTGCCTGGCTTGGCACTTCCACCTTCAGCAAATCAACCCCTGCCGGCAAAGATCTTTCCAGGAGCAGCTTCCCGAAGAAAGCCGAAAAATAACCCGCGGTTGAAAAATCTACCTCTGTTGAATAGGAAAGATGATGTACCTGGTCCATTTCAAGTGACATTGCCAACGCCGGGATTCCCATTGCGGCTGCTTCCATAGCCGCGCCGACAGTGCCTGAGATCGTGATACCGGTTGCGACATTTTCGCCATAATTGATGCCGGAAACCACCAGGTCAGGTTTTTGCGCCATGATCTCCAGCAGGCCATGCTGTACCGCTTGTGCCGGGGATCCGCCTACTGCATATACGGTCCATGGCTGCCCATGCACGATCATCGTCTCTTGCTTGATAATTCCATCCGATGTAGTCGGCTGACTGCGGCCCATTGCCGATGCTTGTTCTCTCGGTGCCGCGACCGTAACAAACCCGATTTTTGCCAGCGCTTCTGCCGCTGCCCATAATCCGGGTGATCGAATGCCATCGTCATTGGTTAATAAGATATGTGGTTTGTTCATAATATTCCTTTGAATGCCTTAACCCGCAAATGGATCATTGACACTATGTAATAAAAAAAAGAGCAGGATTCCTCCCGCTCTTTTTATCAAGTGCCTCCGGAGGGACTCGAACCCCCGACCTATTGCTCCGCAAGCAAGCGCTCTA
>CAZBRI010000609.1:0-1840 GCA_964494055.1 uncultured Anaerolinea sp. | reverse complement strand
TCCTGAAGGTATGCAGTCGGGTAGTCATAACAGGTCAGCCATGTGATCGGTTGACCATCAGTTACTTTCTTAAATAAAGTTGGAAGGATTACTTTCTTTCTGTCACTCATCGAAAACTCCTTTTGTTGGATAAATTAAATAATTTGCTTTAAAATTGAAGGCCAGAACAAGCCGAATTTTCCGGCATGCCCCTGGCCTTCTCAGTCAGGTCCTGATAAATGTTGGTACCGGCTAAAATATGTTGATTTACGAAGACAGGAGTTGCCTGGCAACCCGCGTAGCACTCGATGCATCAGCTGCAAACCCGTCAGCGCCTATCTTTGTTGCATAATCCTGGGTAACAGGTGCGCCGCCGATAAACACTTTGACCGTATCGCGAAGCCCTGCATTCTTGAGAGCTTGTACGGTAACTTCCATATTACTCATGGTGGTTGTCAGAAGAGCGGACATACCAATTAGTTGAGCACCTTCCTGGGCCGCCTTGACAAATGCTTCCGGAGACACATCCACGCCCAGGTCTTTCACTTCAAAGCCGGCCCCTTCCAGCATCATGGCAACAAGGTTCTTGCCTATGTCGTGCAGATCGCCTTTGACTGTACCAATCGCCACCTTGCCGGCAGCTTTGATATCCGTCTTGGCAAGTTCTGGCTTCAGGATCTTCAAACCAGCCTGCATGGCTCGGGCAGAAATGAGCATTTCTGGCACGAACAGCTCACCTTCTTCGAATAACCGCCCAACCTCATCCATGGCAGCTATCATCGCTTTGTTCAAAATGTCCTGGGCGGGTAAACCGGCAGCCAGGGCAGCTTTCACACCGGTTTCAACATCTGCTGCCTGACCTTCACAAACACTCTGGTAAATAGTTTCAATGGGGTCCATATCTTTTCCTTAAGATTGATATATTGTTCGGCTGTTACCTAATTTTAACAGAAATTCTACAACGTGCCGATGGATAGTGATTAACTAACGTGTAAATTTTCTGCCTCTTCTGCCAGTACTTTATCCAGGATTGAATCATGCGAGCGTTCTATATCGTCCAGCATCGCTTCACGTGCGGTCTCAACATCATGTTTTTCCAGCGCATCAATAATCCTGAGATGTGTAGCTTCTTGATTCCTGCCGCCATGCCTCATCACCATAAATGGAGCCAGGCGGTCATGCAGCCGGCCCATTAACTGTGATAATTCAAAATTACCCGAGGCTTTTGCTAGAAGGTAATGAAATCGTTTGTTTTCATCCGTATACCTGTCATATGACTCATCGTCATCACCGGTATATCCTGCGTGAACAGCTTTCAATTCACTCAACTGTTCTGGACTGATCTTGATCGCAGCCCGGTCAACAGCCGCCATCTCCAGTATATGCCGGAGATCAAGCATATCGCGCAGCTGCTTCAAAGTTGTACGTGCCACAAAATAACCGGATCTTGGTTTGATATTGACCAGACCATCCTGGCTCAACATCTGTAAAGCATCTCTAACAGGAGTGACACTTGTCTTATATTGAAGCGCGAGTCCTTCAACATCCAGGCGTACCCCGGGTGTCAAATGACGCATGATGATTGCCCGCCGCAATTCAACATAAATCACATTCTTAGATGTCTGATCTTCTTCCCAATTGGGAAACATAGTATCTCCTGTACAAAAAATATACCATATGATATATCAATTTGCAATAACTAATATTTCTGTTCAGCAATATATTGACTTCTGATATATTAGATGCTAATATTGTATTGAAGTTTTTGTCAGTTTCATTTACCTGACATCTTGTACCAGATGGGTGAGAATGATCACCAGATCGGAAGAGCGTCGTGTAGGGAAAGAGTGTTCAGAGCCGT
>CAZBRI010000608.1:0-1845 GCA_964494055.1 uncultured Anaerolinea sp. | reverse complement strand
GATAGCTTCAGGTGACTGGAGTTCAGACGTGTGCTCTTCCGATCTCGAATAGTATCCACAATGACCTGTACCGACCCTGACAGGGCATCGCGAACTTCGACTGAAGAAATCTCAATTGTTTCAGGCAAGCCATTAACAAGGTTACGCCCGCGAGCCTCGGATGTTTTTTCCTGGGGCAATGGATAAGCTGACCCAATCTTGATTTTGATCTGTTCTGCCACTCCTTCGCCTATTAACAGATTGTACTTATTTCGGATATATTGCACTACATCCATATCCATTTCATCGCCAGCTACACGAAGTGAGCGGGAGACAATCACCCCGCCCATAGCTACTACTGCGACCTCGGTAGTACCGCCGCCAATATCGACAACCATAGAACCTTTAACATCACCAATCGGCAATCCTGCACCGAGTGCAGCAGCTATTGGTTCTTCAATCAGGTAAGCTTCCCGGGCACCGGCAGACATGGCTGCATCATAAACTGCCCGTTTTTCAACTTCAGTTACCCCGACAGGTATCCCAATGACGACCCGGGGACGGGGCAAAGGAACAATACTCTGCTCGTGAACCTGTCCAATAAAATAGGTTAACATCACCTGGGTAACATCAAATTCAGAAATCACACCATCCCGAACAGGACGCAATGTAATAATATTACCAGCTGTCCGGCCCATCATCTCTTTAGCCTTTTGCCCGACCGCCAACGGTTCTCGAGATCGCTTTTCGATGGTCACCCATGATGGTTCATTAATTACAATTCCTTTGTTTCGAACGTATACAAGGGTATTTGCTGTACCGAGATCTATGCCAATATCTAATGAAAACAGGCCGAGAAGCCAGTTGATAGGATTAAACGCCAAAGTGTGCTCCTTAAATTAAAACAAAATTCCATAGAAAAAGCCACAGTATTATATCATGACAGTAATTCGCAGCATTTTGTTCTCTATTTCTCTTTAGATTTGTTTAAAATCGTTATCATTATTATTCAACGAAACCAAACTCGAACGGAACTAATTATTAATAGATGTGTTTTACATTTAAATTAATCAATAATTTTGGGAGAGATTCATGTCAAAAATTGCAATAGTGACCGATAGCACTGCATATCTGCCTGTTGAATATTTACAAAAATACAATATTACAGTTGTGCCGCTTGCAGTTATCTGGGGGAACCAGACTTACGAGGATGGTGTGAATATTCAGCCTGATGAGTTTTACACAAGGCTGAGTACATCCAAGATTCTTCCCACAACTTCACAGGCAACAATTTATAACATGCATAAGGCCTTCACTGAATTGCTTGACCAGGGTTACGATGTACTTGGCGCATTCATCTCATCAAAGTTATCAGGCACGATGCAATCTGCAATGCAAGCGCGCGAACAGCTTGAAAAAGGGAAAGAAAAAATAGAGTTATTCGATAGTTTGACTACAGCGATGGCATTAGGATTCCAGGTTCTCGCAGCTGCAAGGGCTGCCCAGGAAGGTGCATCCATGTCTGATTGCAAAAATCAGATCGAAAAGGCGCGGGAATCTACAGGCGTCTATTTTGTTGTTGACACACTTGAGTTTTTACACAGGGGCGGCCGCATCGGTGGTGCCAAAAGGCTGATGGGAACAGCACTAAACTTAAAACCTATCCTTTCTGTTCGAGATGGAAAAGTTGATTCTGTTGAAAGTATCCGTACCAAAGCAAAAGCGATATCCCGATTGATTGAAATAATTGGTGAAGACACCAAAGGGAAATCACCTATACGAATTGCAACTCTGCATGCAAATGCTGCTGAAGCTGGCAGGGAGATCGGAAGAGCACACGTCTGAACTCCAGTCACCTGAAGCTAT
>CAZBRI010000607.1:0-1870 GCA_964494055.1 uncultured Anaerolinea sp. | reverse complement strand
ACTACATTTTGTGTTATACCCCGTGGGGTTTGCGGACACGTGCAATCGGCTAACACCCTCGAGCTGCTGATACCCTTGGCGTGGATGTTAACCGGATGCGGTATATTAATGTTCTCTGGGGCGGCGTGCTGGCAGGTATGGGCGGCCTCTGGTTTACCCTGGAAGGCGTGGATGTCTTCAATCCATTGATGACGAACGGCCTCGGTTTTATCGGCCTGGCTGCGATGATCTTTGGGAAATGGACACCGTTTGGTTCCCTGATCGGTGCTTTGATCTTCGGTCTTGGTTCAAGCGTAACAACCACGATCAGTATTTTCAGACCCGATATTCCTTCCCAGTTTCCGCAAATGCTGCCTTATATCCTTACCATTATCGTTCTGACAGGCGTGGTTGGGCGGGCAGTACCGCCGGCTGCTGGTGGAAAAGTGTACGAAAAACAATAAAAATCCATGAAAAAATATTTTTGTGCTGTACTTGCTCTTATGATGCTTGGAGTGAGTTTACTAAGTGCATGCAGTCCGGTCGTCAGCGACAGACCGGACTGTAAAAGTGTGGATATTTTTTGTGTTGGGCTGGTGACACAGCTTGGAAAAATTGATGATCATGGAATCAATCAGCAGGTATGGGAAGGCATACAGAGGGCAAAAACCGGCTCAAAGATTGAAGCCTATCCTATTGAGACGGTGGATATAAAGGATTACGATAAAAATATCGATTATTTTGCAAATGCCGGTTTTGATGTAATTTTCACAGTAGGCTCTCAACAAAACAGTTCAACCAGGCGCGTGGCAGCCGCCTTCCCGAATATTGACTTCATTGGGGTGGATCAGCAGCCAGCTTCCGGGGAGATTATTCCTTCCAACCTTTTATATATTAAATACCAGGAAGATGGATCTGGCTTTCTTGCCGGGATCCTTGCAGCCCAGGTTTCAAAATCAAAAAAAATAGGGGCAGTCTGCAGTACCGATCAGGTTCCTTTTGTTTGGCGCTATTGTGAAGGTTTCCAGGCTGGGGCTATTTATGCAGATCCTGCTGTGGATGTGACAGTAACCTATCACGCTGATGTGAGCAGTGAAAAAGCTTTCAAGGACACAGAATGGAGTATAAAAACAACCCGGGACATGATCTCAAATGGCGCGGATGTCATTTTTGGTGTAGGTGATGCTGCAGGTCAGCAGGCACTTATTACCGGTGCAGAGAATGGGGTGTATGTGATTGGTTCTGAGGATGATCAGTATTATGCAATTACGCCCGAGCTGCGCGGTTTTGTTCTCTCCAGTGCTGTAAAAATCGGGTCAGATGATGTGCTGGATGTGATAAAGTCGATACAGGAAAATAAATTCGAAGGGGCGAAAATTGTCAGCGGAAAATTTGGTCTGGCACCCTATCATAGCCTTGAGAAAAATATTTCCATCAGCACAAAGAAAAGTCTTGTGGACGCCTTGAAAGGCTTGATCGATCTGTCGATCAGTACCGGTGTGTCTGAATCAAAGCCCTGAGTCATCATCAGCAGTCAGCCGGGGGATCCTTTGCAAACCGGGAAATTAATTCTTTAACTGAAATTGGAGTCCTTATCGGCGTTTGTTGGAATATAATTCCATCCTGTATCATGGGTATTTCTATTATTATAAATTTACTGAAACAGATCCGGTAAAGCTTATTTAATGGGCAGCCCGGGAGGAAAAATGAAAAAATCTCTCAATAAAATTAATTTACCCGTTTATTTAATTTTAGTTTTCAGTTTCTTTTTTATGGTGAGTTGTTCATCATCACAATCAACATTAACCCCGGTTGTGATGGATAACCAGCCAGTTCAAACACCTGCAGATCGGAAGAGCACACGTCTGAACTCCAGTCACCTGAAGCTATC
>CAZBRI010000606.1:0-1900 GCA_964494055.1 uncultured Anaerolinea sp. | reverse complement strand
GACGTGTGCTCTTCCGATCTCGCCTGGGCCCAATCGCAGGCTGTTCTGGAAGAAGGCTCTTTCATCCCCTGGGAAAAATTCTGGGAATTCAACCGTTCTCTCGGGCAGGATGAAACTGAGAACCGGCAGGTTTACGTGGATACCAAAGATTGGCAGATCAGTTATAAGGGAATTAAAGCCATGGCAGGGGCATCGCACTGGCAGTTTACATCCTACAAATCAGTTCTATCCAAATTTCTGCCATTTGATATGGATAAACCCATGGGGCAGGTCAAACAGCTGGATATGCGTATGAATGAAAATGGCTTTTTGCGCCTGATGCTGCCCGACCCGCTGGCGATGAATCTTTCCAACACGGCCGATTACGTAAAAGGACAGGTTGGCAAGTCAGACCGGGCAAAAAACAGGTCATTATTCCTGCGTTTGGTAAACATTTCCCCAATTAAGAAATTTTTCCTGGCCGTCTATGACCAGATCTTCCGCTGGTATTACGCTTAAATAAAACACCCGCCTTGCATATGTCTTCGTTAAAGCAGCCTGTTTAGCAATAATCCGGCTGTTTTTTCTTATTTTAACAGTCTTTCGTAAAACTCTGCTGCCAGCGCCATGCTGTGCTTATATTCAGCCCGTTCTGCAAGGAACTCTTTATTGAACAAAGCAGCCTGCTTCCGGATACCCTGATCATTCAAACCCTGCAGGATTGCGTCCGCGATCTGCTGCGGATCTGATGCATCGAAAAGCAGGCCGTTCTTTCCGGGAGTGATCCATTCACGGATTGATTCCAGGTCTCCGGCCGCTGGAAAGCATCCGCAAGCCATGGCTTCCAGCAGGCTGTTAGGGGTGCCGTCATGCGTGGTTGGCGAGACTACCATCTGCGCTGAACGAAACAAATCTGCCAGCAACGTCTGTGCCAATGGCGGTGTCAGTTCCACGGCATGACCAATCCCCAGGACAGAGATCAAATCCACGACCTGTCTCTCACCCGCCATCGACGGGCAGATAAACCTGGCATCCGGTCGTTCTTTGAGAACGATTGGGATGGCCTTGAAAAATGCATTGTTGTTCACGTAAGCCCTGAAGCCCCGCGGATTGATCACCAGCGGCTGCGAAGCCGGTTCAGAAGCCGGGTGGAACATACCGGTCCGAATCCCGCCGCTGCCGGGGATGACCAGGGTTGGTTTCTCCGCGGGAAATCCCCATTGCTGACCAAGCCGGATATCCCGGGCACAATCAGCATGCAGCCCATCAGCTGCCTGCAGCGTTGAGCGGGTATAGTAACTCATCAGGGGTGAGGCTGGCGCGTGCAGGGTAAAGTCATTTCCCCAAACCGAAACCAGCAGCGGAGCCAGCCCGCCGGCTGCAGCAGCCAGCATCCCTTCATATGGGATACGCATGGCATGCACAAGGTCCGGCTTCACCTGCTGGATATATTTTTTCAATGGAATAGCAGAACGGGAGATCGTCAGTGGTCCGAGCCACTGCCGGATGGCAGTCCGCAGCTTCAGCGTGGATGTACCCCACAATAAATTCTTCCTGCCTGGTTTTGTGCCGGAACCCGCCCCGGCTGAAGCATTTTTAACCCCGGAAAACGCCGCAGGTACAAAGTTGTAACCTTTCAGGCCTTCCGGCGGTGTACAGGAAAAAGTGGATGCCAGGAGTACTCAAGCACCCCGGTCGATGAAATACTGTATCCAGCTCCGAGCAGTGGGCGAACGGCCGTCAGCCGTAAATAAAATTCGCATGATTATGATTGCTTTTGCTCAACATCACCCGCCGGCCGGCTTTTTACAAACCACATCCGCCCTATGAAATTCTCACCTTTTATGAATTGATGAAATACAGCGGCCAGAACATGAGATCGGAAGAGCACACGTCTGAACTCCAGTCACCTGAAGCTATC
>CAZBRI010000605.1:0-1912 GCA_964494055.1 uncultured Anaerolinea sp. | reverse complement strand
CCCCGAGCTCTACACGGCTCTGAAACTCTTTCCCTACACGACGCTCTTCCGATCTGGGAGATCACCGCCCGCCCATTTGCAATAATTTATAGCCTGTTCCCAGTTGATGTAAACAACAGGGTAAGAATCGAACCAAAATTGAGAATAATAAGGATCGAGTAAAAGCGGGTCTTTGCATGAACCGGAGGCCGTACATTTTTTATACATGCCATTTGTGACTTCCACCTGGTCGATCCAGAAGGATTTTAAAGATACCTTATGCATCGGGTGATTTTTTGAGGCTTTACCGTCATCCGCCCCCATTAAAAATTCTCCATCCGGTACAAATACGCGGGTCATCCCATTTTTTGAATTGATCTGTGACTTGTAATTTTTGAGTTTGGCTGTATCAACATGATATTCAATGGATGCCGAAAATGATTTGAATAAACTGACAACTGTTTTCTTCTGATCTGTAAATGCCGGGTTTGATGGCAAAAAAGGGGAGACTAGCAAATAATAACAAATACACAAAATAAAAATGAAAATCAAAGAAGAAAAAAATATTTTGTTTCTGGAAATAATGTTCATGATCAATTTGAAGAAAAGAGGTGCGAAAAATTGCTGTGAGGGTAGATTGAAACTAAACACCGATTATACATTGGATTAATTTTCCTGCTATTTGCCTTTTTTATAATCATCACCACATATTCATAAATTGAGTGCATGAAATAATTATAAGTAATTTATATAAAGCTATAATAAAACAATGCAACCCCTTAATTTTTAATTTGCATATTTCAAAAAAGAAGATATTTTGTTTACTAAGTATAGGAGTGAACATTGAAAAAACAGTTATCGGTATTAATCGCAGATGGTGAAGATGAGGATATCCCATTAAAAGTCGTGCGCTGCCTTGGACAGATTCCTGGCCTAAAAGTCAGTGTGCTTTCATTCGATAAACTGGCACCGGTGCGCTTTTCGAAGTATTGTTCACAGTTTATCAATTATCCTGAGGAAAAAGACGAATTAAAACTGGTTGAAATTATTAAACAGGCTGCCATTAAAACAGAAGCAGATGTAATTCTCGGGATATATGAACCGACTCTCCGGCTCCTGGAAAAATACAGGGAATTGATCACACCATTTTGCTCTATTCCACCTTCAGTGACAACTGATCTTTTCGATAATATTACCGATAAGTGGCTATTTTCGAGAATATTGGAACGGGAAAAATTCCCGATGCCATTTACAGTAAAGTCACAAGGCATACCCCTTGATGAAAAAGACCTTTCAATGTTAAATTTTCCCGTCCTTGCAAAACCAACAAAAAGTGTTGCCGGGATAGGGATTAGATTTATTAATAACCGAGAGGATTTAAATAAATTTATAATCGATCCTGGGCTGTCTGATCCTTTCATCATTCAATCATTTATTAAAGGGCATGATGTTGGCTGCAGCGTTTTATGCCGTGAGGGTGAAATATTGGCATTCACTATACAAAAAGGAATAATTCCAGGAAAAAAGAGATTTGAACCAGCAGCTGTGATCAATATTTTTTATATTGAAGAAGTATATAATTTGATTAAAAAGTTGATGAAAAAATTAAATTGGTCAGGGATTGCTAATATTGATCTCAGGTATGATGAACTTGAAAATAATTACAAGATTCTTGAGATAAATCCACGTTTTTGGGGCTCAGTCATTGGGTCTCTGGCAGCCGGAATTAACTTTCCATACCTGACCTGCCTGACTGCATTGGGCCAGACATTTGAAAAACCTGAATATAAAAATATTTTTTATGCCAAACCGCAGATAAGTCTCAATATGTTAGTAAAAAAATTCGTTAATAATGACCATACTTTGCCGGAAAAATATAAAACTGGACAGATCGGAAGAGCGTCGTGTAGGGAAAGAGTGTTCAGAGCCGTGT
>CAZBRI010000604.1:0-1919 GCA_964494055.1 uncultured Anaerolinea sp. | reverse complement strand
AAGAGAGAAGGCATCCTGCAGCATGGAACATTCCCGCTGCATGGTGATCTGTCAAGGATCACCCAGGTTCTGGTTTTTCCAGATGAATTATCCCGGGAATCGGCTGCCAGGAAATTACTGGACAGGGCGGTCACAGCTGAAACTATCCTGAAAACGGTGATTCCCTGGCAGACTGCTGCTGAAGCTTTTTCCCTCGCATTTGGTCAAACCCTGGAGATCGATTTGCAGGCCGGTCAATTATCCAGCGAAGAGCTTGAACGGGCAGGTGAGCTGGTGAAAACTAAATATGATCATCCATCCTGGACTGAGCGCTCCTGAAGCTGGTCATTATTTAATAAAGACAGCGTTGGGGTAACCAAGCGCGGCGAAGAACTTCGAAAGGTAACTCTCAGCATTTTGCCGGGCTTTTTCGAGGATGCCGTCTTCGATAGCAGCTTTTCGGATTTCATTTTCAGCCGCCTCGCGGGCGTTGGTTTCCAGGTTTTGGTCACCTTTTGATAATAGACCAGTCTCCCGGTTAAATACGTAGGATCGGTCGTTATCAAGTGTGGCACTGAAAATTTCCGGTTCCGGTAAACGGACATTCAAGATCCCGTTGACCATTTTTAGATCAGATGGGCCAAGCTTTTCGAGGTCAATGCCGGCGATGACAGTACCATGTGCTACAAAAAGAATCTTATCGCCGAATAGAAAAGCAAAAGAACCTTGACCAATTTCTGCGGTGATCACTTTTTCGACTGAATATTGGATCGTTTCCAGGCGTGCAAGCGCATGTACGTCCTGAATGATTGTGACCGGGTCAGGAATAATGGTCGGGGTGGGGTGCAGCAGGGTACTGACCTGGGTCTGGAGTGCGGCATTCCCCTGTGCAAATGGTGCAATGGCTGAGTCAATCACCCGCTTCTGATTGTCCTGGATGGCTGTGACCATAAAATAGGCTGCGCCAAATATCAACAGGATGATGAGGAGCAATACTATATTTAATTTATTCATGTGATAAACTCCCGGCATGTTTTTTAAGGTTATTCTCGAAGAAAAATATCTATTGTCTATATACGCATTTGTTGAGAAAAGGTGACAGTGAGCGGTTCGGTTTGTTTCCTGCCGGGAGAAATCTCCATTTTTTACTGGTAAAATTTTGAGAATGATCATGCGAATAATCAAAAGGGTTTTTATGTTGTCTATCTATTTTGTTCTGGTCCTGATAATACTGACCATACTAGCAAGGCTGATTACAGGAGCAGGTGCAGTAAAGAATACTTACACAGTTGACACGGTACCTGTTCACAAGGCGGCGATCGTTTTTGGCGCTGGTCTCTGGCGCGACGGCAGTCCGACTCCCATTCTGAAAGACCGGGTGGAAACCGGTGCAAAGCTGTATTTTGCCGGAAAGATAGAAAAAATCCTGATGACAGGGGATAACAGCCTGGTGGAATACAATGAACCGGAAGCAATGCGTCAATACGCCCTCGAACTTGGTGTGCCGGATTCAGCGATTGTTCTGGACTATGCTGGACGCCGAACATATGATTCCTGTTACAGGGCACAGGCGATATTCAAATTAAAAGAAGCCATCCTGGTCACCCAAAAATTTCATTTAGCCCGTGCTCTGTTTCTATGTAACGGTATGGGTATAAAAGGAGTTGGAGTGGAAGCTGATAACAAAGTGTACCGAAAGAGCAGCCTGCTTATGTGGAATCTACGGGAATTACCTGCAACGCTGACAGCCTTTGCTGATCTGCTTACCCGCCCGCTGCCGATACTCGGTGATCCTGAACCTATTTTCCCGGAGAAATGATTTATGACACGTGATGAAGCGTTATCCATTGTTCGCGAATTTGTTAAAAATGAAGGACTCGTCAGGCATATGCTGAGATCGGAAGAGCACACGTCTGAACTCCAGTCACCTGAAGCTATCT
>CAZBRI010000603.1:0-1928 GCA_964494055.1 uncultured Anaerolinea sp. | reverse complement strand
GCTGCCCAAAGTCCACCCTGGAATATTTTCGATGGTTTGCTGCTGAAAATCAGCCAGCCCATAACCGCCAGGCCGATCCAGGGAGCGCTTGCAGCATTTTCCAGGGTGAGAAACCAGCGAAGATAAAAAAAAGGGCTGCCCCAAAGTTCCGGGTAAAAACGATTTCCGAATTGCTGCCCTAAAAAGCCGCCGTAGTAGGTGCCGTAAATCAGGTAAGCCGCTGCAGGAAAGACCCCTAACAGAATTACAATCCAGGTTTTGAGTTTCTTAACGGCCAGTAATGGGCTGCTGTAGGCCAATATCACGCCCGCTGCCGCTCCGATCACAAAGAATGCAGCCGGGAATTTAACCAGAATGGCGAGTCCGCCGGCGGCTCCTGAGAGGATCGTCCATCTCCAGCCTTGATTGCGTCCCCAGTTTTCCATGCTCCACCAGGTTATTAGCAAAAACAGTACCATCATCGGGTCTGGCTGAAAAGACCGGCTGGCAGGGATGGAGTATGGGATCAACAGGTAGAAAGCCAGGGCTGCCAATGCGGCGCCGGCTGAATCGCTAAGATTTTTTGTCAGCAAATAAAGGAATAATCCGCCCAGCATCCAGAAGAAAGCGGAGATGGCTCGCGGAATTGCGGTCTGTTCATCAAAAAAACGGTACAGGTATGCACTCACATTTTCCATGATGGGCGGTTCTATGGTCGCTTCCCCTTCGAATTGACGCACTGCAAGTTCCATCTGCCAGTTTGAGGATTTCAATCCTGGTGCTGTTGTGGAAGTGTGTTGTTTTTTTGCCAGGTATTGATAATATAAACCCCGGGCTTTGATCGCACCGAACAACTGACGTGTGGAATGAAAATCCAACAGGGGAGCGGATAGATCGCTGAAACGCAGGAAGCCCCCGCTTAGCAGGATTAATATCAGCAGCAGGTTGAAGATCCAATGGGTATGTTTCACAGGATGGTTTGATTGCGGGACAAACGGGGTTTTACCGGTATTTTGTAAGTGATTCATTAAAGTTGATTGAAGTCGATCTTGTCAAAAATGGTCAATTTACCGCCGACTGTGCCGTCCAAAATGTGTCTGCCGGCTTTTTCATAAGACTGCCGGGCCATCCTGTAGGCCATCTCAGATGTTTCAAGATCTGGCAGCTGCCAGCGGAAACCTTTTCCGAAATACTGGCTTGAAAAGTGATTGGGATCATCACCTTCAGAAGTGATGGTTGTATTCGGCGTACCGGTCGTTGAATAATTATGATCCACACCAAGCAATATCACTTCTTCAAAACCCATGTGAAATGCAAGCTGCATGGTGACGTACGTTACAGTTGCACCTTCCCATACTCTGCCGCGGACATCGGTGGAAAATCGAGGAGAATCATAGGTTGTATACAGGAACGTGGGGAGCTTGGGATCCTGCCTGTTTTTAAAAAGTGATGCATCAAAACATGGATGTGAACGCCAGCTAATAAACTTTGGAATATCCAGACTGGCGAGATCTTCTGCCGTTTGTTCAATCACAAGTGAATTGACCACAGAAAGATAGGTGGTTTTGAAACCAAGCTCAGGAAACATCAGGTAAATACGGTTCATCCCGAATGTGATCTCGTTTTTGAGTTTTCCCAAATCGGTCTGTTTGAGGCTTGGACCATTTCCGATGATGAATGCCCGTTTTCCCCGGTGAATGTCCTTCAATTCAGAAAGCCGTTCAATCGCTGTTCTGCGCCAGGGATGCAGGTATGCCCCCGGCAGCTGCGGCAGGTCTCGGATTGAAATATAAGTATCACGGATAAATGGCCAGAAGCCGGAGTTTTTCAAGGTTTCCTTCATTTGTTGTTTAGAACATCCAGCCAGGCTTTATTCAGTGCTTAGGCGGGCAGTGGCTCCGCCGTCTACAACCATGGCCTGCCCCGTCATGAAGGACGATTGTTCATTA
>CAZBRI010000602.1:0-1936 GCA_964494055.1 uncultured Anaerolinea sp. | reverse complement strand
GTGAATTTAATAAATTTACGCTCTATCATCCATCAATATTTCCATCGAATGAATATTGTGAGTAATGCATCCTCTTGGCTGAGCATGAACGGGAAAATTAACGAAGAGTGGGATAGAAATCCAGCCACTTAAAATCTATTGGAATTAACTCTTATTCAAAATAAAAACGATGTTATCAATGTTGTAACGCGAACCGAAGGTATTTTTGCTCGCTGGCTTCAAATTAAAAACTTACGTGAGTTGATGACGGCTGTAAGTGAATTATGTACAAACGTTTACGAGCACAGCCAAGATCAATATGGCTGCATTTTGATACGGAAATATACACATCAAATGGCCGGCTATGTCACCGTAGGGCTTGCTGTTGGAGATTTGGGCATAGGTGTTAGGGGAAGCTTATCTGTTTTCGATTCCCAAGAGCACGAAAACCCCATTTATTATCTTCGCCAAGCTATGGAAGGGAAAACATCCCGTACTACGGGCCGGGGGGGACTTGGGTTAAGGAGGACTGTAGAGGGGATAGCCACCCAAAATTACGGATCATTTTGGATTAGATCAGAAAATGCTTCAATTCTAAGTATTGGAAATACTAATCGACAAGAGCTGTCATCTTTAGCCAATTTACAGGGAACTCAGGTTGTAGTGGAGTTTAAAGCGCCAATCGCCTCTTGACATGAGGATTGGATGGTTATTTGATTTATTTATGAGTTCACTAAGTATGTGTGAACAGTCACGAAAAATCAAACAGCCCGTCCTCCATTTAGGCGGGCTGTTTTAATTAACTTTACTGCTGAGCGGTAAAAGGCTGGTTTATAACTCGCTGGAGCGGGTTGAGATCCTGTCTTTTACATGTGCTAAAAATTCACTGACCGGTATGTTGTTTTTCTGGCTTCCATCCCGGCCGCGAAGTGAGACTGAACCGGCTGTTCTTTCGTTCTCGCCGACCACGAGCATATAAGGAACTTTCATCAGCTGGGCGCTGCGGATCTTGGCATTCATACGGTCCGAGTTCAGGTCCGCACTGGCGCGTACACCCTGTTCTTTAAGCTGGGCGGCGAGCTGCACGGCATATTCATTCTGTCCGTCAGTGATCGGGATGACACGCACCTGTTCCGGGGCAAGCCATGCCGGGAACGCACCTGCGTAGTGTTCGATCAGGAAACCGATCATTCTTTCGTGTGTGCTGAGCGGTGCACGGTGAATACAGAGCGGGATCTCTTCTGCACCGGTTTTGTTGATAAATTTCAGGTCGAATCGTTCAGGAACCGCAAAATCCACCTGGTTGGTGGCGAGTGTAAATTCCCGGCCAATAGCGCTCCAGATCTGCACATCAATCTTTGGTCCGTAGAAAGCTGCTTCGTCTACGGCTTCTATGAAAGGCACATTTCCGTTAATCATGGCACGTCTGACCATATCCTCGGTCTTGAGCCACAGGCGTTCATTATCCACGTATTTTTTGCCCAATCCGGCCTTTGCATGCAGGGAGAGACGCATGACGTATTTGCCGATACCGAACAGGTCAAAATACTTTTTGTACAGATCAATCACGCCCATGAATTCCTGCTCGAACTGTTCTTCCGCGCAGTAAATATGGGCGTCGTTCATTTGCATCGAACGCACACGCATCAGGCCGAATAACTCGCCGGATTTTTCGTAGCGATAACAGGTGCCGTATTCTGCCAGGCGAATCGGGAGATCACGGTAGGAACGCGGGCGGGCACCAAAGATCTTGTGATGCATCGGGCAGTTCATAGGCTTGACATAGTACTTCACGCCTTCGAGTTCCATCGGCTTGACGATGCTTTTAGCATAATATGGCAAGGTACCGGGACGCCGGGAAAGGTCTTCTTTTGTTAGGGTTGGGGTAAGAACCCGGCTGTTAACGGGCTTTTTTTTCCTTTCCTTTGGAAGAGATTTCAGGTTTTTAATTAGGATA
>CAZBRI010000601.1:0-1942 GCA_964494055.1 uncultured Anaerolinea sp. | reverse complement strand
GCGAGACGCCCGCCGCGGTACACCTGCTCCGGCACCAGGTTTTGCAGGTCAGAGAAGATCACCAGGTCGGCCCGCTTGCCGGGAGCGATGGCACCCCGGTCATGCAGGCGAAAGTATTCAGCCGGGTTGAGCGTACCGGCGCGGATTGCCAGCATGGGATCCACACCCCGGGCAATGGCAAAACGGATCATATAATCGATCGAGCCTTCATCCATCAGGTCGGCCGGATGCCGGTCATCGGTGCACAGGCAGATGCGGCTGGCGTATTCCGGTTTGAACAGCCCCAGCAGCGGTTCCAGGTTGTGCGCGTTGGTGGCTTCACGGATGAAGATGGTCATGCCCACCCGCAGCTTTGCCAGGCCTTCATCGAGATTGATACACTCGTGATCTGACCCAACACCAGCGGCAGTGTAAGCCTGCAGGTCATAGCCGCTGATCCCTGGCGCGTGTCCATCGATCACCTTTCCTTTAAAGACCTGCAGCTTTTGCAGCACACGCCGGTCGGCATGGATCACGCCCGGGTAATTCATCACCTCGCCCAGGCCGATGACCCACTCATTGCCAAGCATGGTTGCCAGGTCATAAAACTCCAGCTGCGAACCGCTGGTCTCGAGATTGGTTGCCGGCACACAGGATGGGACATCCACGAACATGCTCAAAGGTCCGTACTTGGCGTCCTGCAGCATAAAGCGGATGCCTTCCAGCCCGAGCACATTGGCGATCTCGTGCGGGTCGGAGATGACGGTTGTCACACCGTGCGGCAGAACAACCTTTGCAAATTCACGGGGAGGCACCATGGAACTTTCAATATGCACATGTGCATCAATAAAACCCGGGCAGACGTAGCGGCCCTGCAGGTCGATCACCTCTTTTGCGTGGTAACCAAGCCCGATGCCGGCGATCATCTCACCGGCGATGGCAATATCTGTCTGATAGATCTCACCGCTGTAGACATTGATCAACCTGGCATTTTTAAGCAGCAGGTCAACCGGCTGGTCCCCGTGTGCATACCTGATCAGTTCTTCAGTTTCCATAATTCACGCTTCCTGTAAAATCTAATGAGTGTTGATATGCTTTTCACTGTGTGAGAAATTTCATTATAAAATTTTTCGGACAACATTGTGTATTTATACACAATATACTTAATGGTAACATGAAATGTAAAGAATAAAATAGTTTTTATGAAAAAAAAGCACTAAACAATCAGATCTTCGCTTTGAGAATTACAACCTTTTCTGATCAGTAACGATCTCCCTAAACATAATTTTATGAAATGAGAAAAATCCAAATGTAAACTAAAAAACCCAAAATGAATTATATTTTTGTACTTCCATAATGCCCTAATCAGGCATTTTAGAAGTATAATATTTATATGAATGAAATTCAAACCAATTATTCCGCGTCACAGGGAGTTCGGCTTCTAGAAAAAGCGATAAATGAGTACGGTCCGATCTTTTCTCTCGAACAGATTGCATCATTACCAATTAGTCAAAACAAGACGAAAAACCAACTATTAAAATTGGTCAGCAAGCTTGCCAGGTCGGGATGGATTGAGATATTAAAGCGTGGTAAATATATCGTTAAGAGCCCAATTTTTTCAAGCGAAATTCATCCATTCGCCATCGCGAATGCCCTGCTTCAACCAATAGCGATCAGTCATTGGTCAGCCCTGGTTTACCATGGTTTTTCAACCCAAAACCCGGTAATGACCCAGGCATCCACAACTTGCAATGTGATAACTCCTGAAATGCGTCTTGGAAAGGCATACAGTCCACGGGGAAGAGCTGCCTGGCGGGCTTATGGTATGGAATTTGAATTCATTCATGAAAAAAAAGAAAGATTCTGGGGGTTTCAAAATATCTGGGTCAATGACTGGTACCAGGCATCAATTACTGACAGGGAAAGGTCAGTATTGGATCTATTCATTCGGCCTGACATTTTT
>CAZBRI010000600.1:0-1943 GCA_964494055.1 uncultured Anaerolinea sp. | reverse complement strand
GCGCTCAATTCTCCTGTATCAGCAAGTCTTGCGATGGCTGCTGGAAGTATAAAACTGATCGCTATCGAAATTAGGGATACTAGGCACGACAGGCAGATGGTTGTAACAGAAATCACCCCGCTCAGAAGATTTGAATCAACATTGGCTGCCAGCAGGCTTCCTCCAACATTGGTAACCTGCATACAGCCGCTGAGCAGGAGCACAGGGATCATGTATGCAAAAGAGACCACAAAGGACATGAAACCTTTTGAGAGATAACCGCCGAAATCACTCCAATCTGGCAAAGGATCAGGACTGTCATTGATCACCCTGCGGGTGATCTCCAATGCCCATCCCATGACAATGATCTGACCCGCTATCGGTATAAGAAATACAAGCCCGGCGATTCCAACTTTTTTCAACCAATCGCTGTCTTGAAACGGAAATGAAAAAGCTTTTCCAAAGTCCATTGAAATAATCCTCCTGAAAATGAATGAATTCTCAATATTATCAGTGATAACAGGTAAAATTGCAACAGGAAAAAAAACATAGGAAATATATGCAGCAAATATTAATTCTGGTACCCCTGTTGAATGCGAATGAGCCCGAGGCTCGCCTGGTTGAAGTACACGTTAAGGATGGCATCCAGGTTAAGCAGGGCGACGTTTTATTTACACTTGAAACCACCAAGGCAGCCTCGGATGTCGAATCCCCCGGGGATGGCTATTTCCGGCTTGTAGCTGTTGAAAACGGCACTTATACTGTGGGAGATACCCTTGCTGTCCTGACCAGTACCCCCGGCGAAGTTTTGGAATATCAACCAGCCCAATCCTCGGTGCAAAACTTAACTGAACAGAGTACATCCAATTCCGCTGATGCCGGTCCAATTCTTCGGATCACCAATCCTGCCAGGGCGCTTGCAATTTCAAAGGGTATAGACCTTTCCAGTCTGCCATCTGACCGTTTGATCACTGAAGAATACATACGTCAGCTGGGGAAGACCACGGAGCGGAGACGTTCTGGTATCAGTAATAATAAAATACTTATTTTCGGGGCCGGCGGGCATGCCAAGGCTGTAATGGAAATGGTCAACGCCCAGGCAAAATATGAGATCAGCGGTGTAATCGATGATAATCCAGCTCTGACCGGTACAACGGTCCTGGGTCTGCCGGTGATTGGTACCCGCGATCAGCTGACTGAACTGTTAGATCAGGGTATGAGCCTGGCAGCAAATGGGGTAGGCGGCATAATAAATATTGGTCTGCGAATAAAAATTTTTGAATTGCTGGCTGGTCAGGGTTTTCAATTTCCTGTCATTCAACACCCGCGGGCTTCGGTAGAATTATCTGCTGAAATTGAAGAAGGGGTGCAGGTATTCGCAAATGCTTACGTTGGTTCATCGGTAATTCTAAACAAATGCTGTATGATCAATACCGGCGCGATTGTTTCACATGACTGTGTCATTGGCGCGTACACGCACATCGCACCGGGAGCACTGCTTGCCGGCCAGGTGACAGTCGGTGAAAAAACCCTGGTCGGAATGGGTGTCAGTACGGCTATTGGGATTACCATTGGTGATGGCGCACGTATAGGTAATGGTGCCATCCTGTTGACTGATGTCCCTGCCCGGGCGATCGTACCGGCTGGAAAAGTCTGGTCTGCAGCATAATCTAAAATTATTTCTTCCCGAACGGAGTTAATATGATCGATCCAGTCATTTTTTCATTTCATATCGGAACATTCCAGTTTGCACTTCGCTGGTATGGTGTGTTGGTTATGCTTGGTGTGGTGGCCGCTGGCTGGTTTTCCAGTCAGGAAGTCAAACGGAGAGGCGAAAACCCTGATTCGATCTGGGACGCGCTGATCTGGATTCTGCCAGCCGGCATCATCGGGGCCCGCTTGTGGTATGTCGCCAATGCCACTTTTGGCGGAAACCAGTATTACATGCAGAACCCGCTTCAGAT
>CAZBRI010000599.1:0-1944 GCA_964494055.1 uncultured Anaerolinea sp. | reverse complement strand
GTATCAACATTGATATAAAATTCTTCGCCTTTATAAATGATCTTCCAGCGAAGCCTGTCTTTTTCAATAATTTTTTCGCCTGCAGGTTTGAAGTATTCCCTGTAAAAACGGAGAGTCTGTCCGGCAGGTGCAATGTATCGTGATCTTGATAATAAAACATCCCCTTCAAAATCATCTTCCCGGTTTTGTCCGATCAATGTCAGCCTTGTCCGGACATTGTTTACCTTGCCTTTGTCGTCAATAAAATCATCCTCACGGTAGCGTAAGCGTCCCTGAGCATCAGATTCAAAAGTGAAATAATTATCATATTGCCGGTAATGTTTTTGATATTTAATTTCAAAATCAGGTGAGTTGATTCCCTTTTGGATGCACGTTAGGTCGTCGACTTTTACCTTGATCTGAACTTCATAACTTTCCTCTTCAATTGAACCTCCAAGCGCGATCAGCTTGGATAAGACGGATTGTTCCCGAGCGATCAAGAAGCGGTCTATGTTCCGGGAATAGTCAGCTGCATGGATGATAAGTTCACTCTCATTGATGGTCAGTAGTTGTCGATTCTGCATCAGCCATTTCCCGTTGACCATTACATCCGTGACATCGGTGGATTTGGATGCGTAGACGATTTGCGCATAGGCATTATTCGGGTCTCGCTCAAATCTAGGCGTATTATGGATCGGGGACAGATCTATCAGGATCAAATCAGCGCGTTTCCCAACTTCCAGTGTCCCGGTGATGTCGCCAATGTGAAGCGCACGCGCACCGAGACGGGTTGCCATTGAAAGTGCCATTGGGGCCGGGAGGGCAGTCGGGTCATTGCTGATAGCTTTTGCAACAAACGCAGCCAGCCGGACTTCTTCAAACATATCCAGATCATTATTTGATGCAGGTCCATCGGTTCCAATACCGACATTTAGTCCAATTTCAAGCATTTTGTTTACTGGCGCAAAACCCGAAGCAAGTTTCAGGTTGGAGGATGGGTTGTGAGAAACGCCGGCATTATAGTGTTGTAGTGTGCGTATTTCGCCTTCGTCAATATGAACACAATGTGCGGCGAGCACTTTTGCATCAAATAAGCCCTGTTTTTTTACAAACGGAACAACCGGCATATTATTTTCATTCCGCATATTTTCTACTTCAAAAGCAGTTTCAGCAATATGAGTATGCAATGGAACGTCAAATTCAGCAGCCAGCTGTGCTGTGGCTTTTAATATTTCAGGGGTGCATGTGTAGGCAGCGTGGGGGGCTACTGACGGGACGATAAGCGGATGTCCCTTCCAGCGCTTGATATATTCACGGGCCATACCAAGAGAATCTTCATAAGATTTGGCATCAGGTGTCGGATATTTCATCACAGATTGGCTTAGAACGCCGCGTAAGCCAGCCTCAGAAGTTGCCTTTGCAATGTCATCTTCGAAATAATACATATCTGCAAAGCAGGTGACGCCGCCCTTGATAAATTCTGCGCTGGCGATCATGCTGCCCAGCCGGCAAAAATCTGGTGAAACGAATTCACGTTCAACCGGCATCATATATCCCATCAGCCACACATCCAGACGAAGATCATCTGCCAATCCCCTTAATAATGTCATCGGTACATGGGTATGTGCATTGATGAGGCCAGGCATTAATATCTTCCCTTTGCAATCGATGACTTTGGTTGCGCTGTAGCTGGCTATAATTTCTGCTTCAGGACCGACAGCAGCAATAGAATCCCCATTAATGACGATTGCGCCGGGGTTGAATTGCTTCATCCCTTCATCCATGCATAAAATATGAGCATTGGTCAATATCAGTTCAGCCGATTGAGACATTCATTCTCCTGTGAAATTAAAATTTAATAGTTGTTTATTATTATGAACTTGTCATACAATTTAGTCAAGCACCCTGTCATAAGTAATTGTGATAATCCCCGGGTTGTTAATAAAACCTTGTAATAAGTTCCAA
>CAZBRI010000598.1:0-1950 GCA_964494055.1 uncultured Anaerolinea sp. | reverse complement strand
CGGAAAACGCTGCCTGGACACAGATTTTGGAGCAAGCAGCAGTTCGCAGGCGATTTTAGCCCTGGTAAATGGAACGGAAGTCGATGATGGAACTGCAGCAGAGATTGGCATCTTTCATGCATTAATGCTGAGTGATCCTTCAAAAAAAGGAATTATAGCCCTGCATGATGATTGGCGGACCAAGGCCGGCGGTGAAGGAAAGCCACTTAATCTATTTGTTGCAGGCTGCCTGTTAAAGTCAGGTGTGATCTGCAATAATCTCCAGGATGCAATACAGCAATTACTTACCTGGCAGAGTGAATTGGATCAGCTTGATTCAAATAAAACTACGGGCAGTGCGGTGATGTTATGAAAATTTACTTTGCCGGCCCGCTCTTTACACCCTATGTTCGGCAGTTTATTTCTGAGAATGCCAAAATTCTCAGGGAAAATGGCATAGAACCGTTTGTCCCGCACGAAAATTTATTCGGGAAAATTGATACTCAAAAAGCAGAAGACCTTCACCGGCAGGGATTATTGACAGCTGAATACCTGGAAGGCCGTACCCTGGTAGAAGCAGCAGAGGCGATGGTGCATGATGCAAGGTTGACCCGGGACCAGGCTGGATTGCCTGCAATCAGTCCTGAGCTTGTATTTAAAGAAGATTACGCAGGTTTATCAAGCGCGGACGCAGTCCTTGCGATCCTGGATGGTACACAGGTGGATGATGGTACTGCCTGTGAGCTTGGAATATATTTTGGTTTATCACGAACAGATCCTTCGAAAAAGGGGATCATTGGCTTGATGACCGATTCGCGTGGAATACGCAAAAAAGAGATAGGTTATGGACTAAATTATTTTGTTCTGGGTATCCTGGAAGAAATAGGTACAGTGGTGTGTTCTTTCCCGGATGCCCTGGAGCAGTTGAAAAAGTGGCAATCAGAGATAGCAGCTGAAAATAAAACACAAACACGATCTGCGATCATGACGGGGGATGAACGGGGAATGGTTGCCGGGAATTAGGCAGTATGAGTTTTATTAAAAACCAGGCAAATTCAACACAATTTTTAAAACAACTGAACCGCGAATGCCGTTTATATTTCCTTGGCGTTACACTCAGCGGAATATCACAGGGGATTTTTGCAGTTGTATTTAATCTATATATTCTGTCGCTTGGCATATCCACTGAAACGCTGGGCGGGATATTGAGTGTTGCCCCGCTGGCACAAATGCTGGGTTCCATACCGGTTGGTTTTATTATGGAAAATATTGGTTATAAAAAAACCTTTATCCTGGTATATGCCATATCCGGCTTATCGAAGATACTCCAGGTTGCATCTCCTTCAACAACTGTTATCGCAGCAACTGCATTTATCGGCGGCCTGGCAATTTCCGGGGATTTTGTTGTGAGGCTGCCTTTCCTGGTCGCCAATACTACACCGGAAGAACGGACAAAGGTCTTCAGTTTCAGTAGTATTTTGTTCAGTATAACAATGGCTTTCGGTTCCCTGCTTGCAGGATATGTGCCGAATTTGTTCACCTGGTCTGGGATGGATAACAAAACAGCCTATCAATTACTGTTGTTTCTAGCCGGAATATTGAGCCTGGCTGGTACTTTACCAATATTAAAATTAAAAGCGCCTCCAATTCCGGATATCCGTCATAAGATCACCCTGGCTCCGTATTTCTTTGGAATGGATAGATTTACTGTGCAGCAGGCAGTTGTTTCGTTGTTTGTTGGAATCAGCCTGGGTTTGACTGCACCTTTTATGAATATTTACTTTCTATTTCACCTGGGTGTATCACGCGAATTTTTCGGGGTCATCTCGGCTGTTGCGATCATACCCGCTCTCCTTGCAACCGCGCTGGCGCCGCTGCTGGACAAGAAAGCGGGTTCAGTGCGGGCTGTGACAATTTTACGCTTTGTGATACCGATCTTCATAATTAACTTTGCTTTGACAACGGCTGTAT
>CAZBRI010000597.1:0-1955 GCA_964494055.1 uncultured Anaerolinea sp. | reverse complement strand
CCTCTTTCCCTCCACGACGCTCTTCCGATCTGGACGTGTTACAGGCCCTCACCTGCACTGGGAAGTCTGGGTCAACGGCGAACAGGTCAATCCAACCGATTGGTTGAATATTACTTATCCTTGATATTATTATCATAAAATAATCTACTTATATTTACTGGTATTTATTATATAATTTTTGAGGTCCGCGCTTTACTGGTTTCGAATTTAAATGGCTGCTTCATAAATTCTTGATCGAGAAGCCGAGGACAGTATGCATCAATTAGTGAATATTTTAAAAACCAGTGATATATTTTTTCAATTCACCCAGGCGCAGATGGAGATGGTTGCCGCCATCAGCAAGGAAAAATCTTTTTCTTCCGGGGATATCATCATAGAAGAAAATGCTAAAAGCAAGGACCTGTACCTGATAGCCAGCGGGGATGTAACAATCTTCATTCAGTCAAAAGAAAATTACGATCAAATTCAAATTCTCGCTACTTTAGGTAAAGGCCAAACATTTGGAGAAATTGCCCTTGTAGACGAGGGGCATCGTTCTGCATCGGTTAAAGCAAAAGATGGATATGTTAAGCTGCTGGAAATACCAAGAGATAAATTATTAATGCTATGCGAAACATATCCAAGCCTGGGTTTCAGGTTAATGTCAAATTTGGCAGCCAACCTTGCCATGATGGTGAGAAATGCAGACAGGGCTGTTTCTAATAAAACTCTGCCAAAACCTGAAAAAAAACAACAAATTCTAAATACCAGCAAACAAAATCCTATCAAAAACCATAGTAATAACCATGGAACTAAACCAGCTGTAATAACCGATTATGACAAAAAAATTAAAATTGCATTATCAAAAATTACAAATGAATTATTTGTAAACCCGGATGGTCATTAATTACCCGGTTCATAAATTTTATATATATACTTCCTCAAGCCAATAATCAACCAAAATTGAGGTAAGACTCCAGGTAAATATATTTATAAGATCATTTCTAGAAAAAATACCCGGCTTGATTTTGTTAATTTTGTACAGATTAAGCTGACTGACTTCCCGGGAATAATCATTATTATTAGTTATAGTTGAGTTTTTCGCCTTTTTTTTGCCGTTTTCTCATATTTATCAATTTCTCACTCTTGACCTTTTAGGCAATTTCCTGTAATATTTTTGTTTAATTCGGCAGGCACGTTGAAATCTATTGTAGGTTTGGACGTAATACATCCTGTTGAAAAAAATCCAGTTTCACAATTCCTGAAGGAGGAAGATAATGTCGAAACGTTTGTTAGTTGTAGCATCATTTGTAATCGTAGCCAGCATGCTGCTGGCTGCTTGCGGCGGAGCTGCTGCTCCTGCTGCAGTAAAGACCCTCAAGATTGTTGGTAGTGAACCGATGACCGGTTCATCACTGACCCAGACCCAGACCATCGTCAATGCCGGTAACCTGCGCATTGAACAGGCCAAGGGTGTCGCTTGCGGCGGCAAGTATAAACTTGCTTATGAACCATGGGACGATGCCTCTGCCGCTCTTGGTAAGTGGGATCCCGCTGTGGAAACCGAAAACGCCAACAAGGCTGCTGCTGATAAGTCGATCATCGCCTATCTCGGTACCTTCAACTCCGGCGCTGCCAAGCTCTCCATCCCGATTTTGAATCAGGCTGGTCCATTGGTCATGATTTCCCCCGCCAATACCAATCCTGGTTTGACCAAGGCTGATAAAGATCTGCCCGGCGTCACCGATTCCTACTATCCTTCCAAGGTTCGTAACTACACCCGCGTTGTCGCTGCTGATGACATTCAGGGTAAAGTTGCCGCCAACTTCGTCAACAGCCTCGGCGCCAAGACCGTTTATATCCTGGATGACCAGGAACTCTACGGTAAGGGTGTTGCTGATGTGTTCGAAGCCACCGCTAAAGAAATCGGCCAGATCGGAAGAGCACACGTCTGAACTCCAGTCACCTGAAGCTAT
>CAZBRI010000596.1:0-1965 GCA_964494055.1 uncultured Anaerolinea sp. | reverse complement strand
GCTCAAGAACCATCGGACGGACAAATCGGCCATTGGCATAGTCACGGTACATTTGCATGCCGACATCATAGGAGCCGGTGAACTTGACACCATCGACTTCAGGACTGTCGACAAGCGATGCACCGATTGTTCTGCCTGGTCCGGTCACGAAATTGACAACGCCTTCGGGTAAACCTGCGTCACGGAAGCAGTCAGCCAGGAGTTTGACAATAAATGGGGTGTCTGTGGCTGGTTTCATTACGATCGTGTTACCTGCTGCAAGTGCTGCTCCAGCAGGTCCGCCAGTGAGTGCAAAGGGGAAGTTAAATGGACTTACAACCAGCCATACACCGTAAGGGCGAAGTACTGAAATATTGGTGGAATCGTGGTTTGGTAACGGGTCTTTGCCCATCGGCTTGATGAAACCATCATTTTGTTCCATCATGTCGCAGGAATAGCGGATCAGGTCAGCAGTTTCGGCAACATCACCCATGGATTCCATGCGATTTTTACCTACTTCCATGGCCATAACAACACCAAGATCTGTTAGTCTTTCATCGATCAGATCTGCCGCTCTGCGTAGTAATTTAATTCGTTCCTGCCAGGGTGTATGGCTCCAGCCCGGGAAGGCTTTGCGGGCTGCCGATAATGCCAGTTCAGCATGTTTTTCATTACCTTTTTGCATGACTGCCAGAACAATATCTGTATTGATTGGTGTGCGGTCCTCAAACTTTTCGTCCGCAAAAACATCCTTACCGTTGATGATCATGGCTTGCTCTTTGCCGAGATTACTCTTCAGTTTTACCAGTGATGCATCAAAATTGGTATGTAATTCTTCTGGGGGGTTATACATTGTTGCATATGTTAGTTTAAAACCTGCCATACGAAAGCCTCCTGAGGATTTTTGATATGAGGATGATGCTGGTCAAAAGAGGATATGACTGATTACCAACCGGACCTAGTGACGTGTTGGAGTAATTATAGTATAGCTTATGACTGTAAAGCAGTCAAAGAAGTCTGGACTGAAATTGTTCATTAATGCACAAATGAATTGAAGAAAATCAAAAAACCGCATCGAAAAATCTCGAGCGGTTTTGGGCGTTATTATTATTTGTATAAATTAAAGTGAAAGGTCTTTTTTTACTTTCCAGGGTTTATTAATCGTTGGATATGCCTGCATGTATTCCTCTGATTCGCCAAACAGTTTAATAAAAAAGCCTAAAAACCCACGACGTATTCCCATGCCGCCCTGGGATGCATGACAGGCACTCGCGGCTGCTTTTAGTTCTTGAACTGAAGTAATATCAATTTTTGCATGCGTAGGAAAATTAACATCAGCGATTTGCTTCATGTCAATATCTCCATTTTTTCCAAATTTATGAGGATCCTGTCCAAAAAGAGGCATCAATCTTACGGCAAATTTTAGTAAGCCGCGCGGGAATGTGTGGAAGTATAACTTTCCTGGTTTAAATGGCTCGCCTGATCCAGGATAAAAAGCAGGATCATCTGCTTTTTCAAATGCTAGAACAGTTGCCTGGTGAATATGAATGTGATCCGGGTGTTTGTACCCGCCGATAGGGTCAAAAGTTAACACAATGTCGGGTTTAAGGTCCCGAATATATTTAACTACTTTTGCTGCGACTTCATCAATAGAATGTGAAACCTGTGAATCTGGATGCTGATTATCGATTGAACCCGGCATGCCGGAATCTCGATACCCTAGAAAATAAACAGCTTTTAACCCAAGGTGAGATGCCGCACAGCGTAATTCGCTTTCGCGTAATTCAGCAATGGAAGAAAAACCTTCCAAAAGTTCGGGCGAAACATCTCCAACCTCGCCCCGGGTTGCGCAAACTAAATACACATCGGCACCTCTTTGGGCGTAAAGTGCCAGCGTGCCTCCCATTCCAAAGGATTCATCATCCGGATGAGCAAGAACTGAAAGAATTACGGGTTGGCTCACAAATACTCCTGAATTTGGACGAA
>CAZBRI010000595.1:0-1977 GCA_964494055.1 uncultured Anaerolinea sp. | reverse complement strand
ACGGCTCTGAACACTCTTTCCCTACACGACGCTCTTCCGATCTCGCATTGCAGACCGCGGTAATCCATCCCCTGACCTTCAAAATGATCTTGGCGGTTTCCGCTGCGTAAAATAATCTTTTTTCGAAACGGGTTAAAAGCTCAACCCCTTAAAAATCTTCCCCATTTTCGTATTTTGAAAATGGGGAAGATTTTTTTGTCCGAAAATTTAATAATTAATTAAATAAGAAAGAGTTGCCTGATGTTCACATTAATAAAAGAGACCGGCAATCAGTCCGCCGGTCTCTCTCTATTTACTTGGCTGTTACTGCGTGGATGAAATCTGCCAGCAGGCCGTAGGCGGTTGTGTGCGGTCCGGGGTCGGCTTCGATCAGGGTCAGGCTGCCCAGTACATCGGTGTTGAACTGCACGATGGAGGTTGTCCCTTCCACGCTGTAAAAGGGTGAGCTCATCGGAACCAATTCGGGGGACACTTTGCCTTTCAGTCCTTTGCCGTCCCGCTCGGCAGTACATATCAGCTTGTAGCGCTGCCCGCTGGCTTTGGCAGCCTGTATCATGGCAGGGGTGATCCCGCGGATGCCGGTCCGGTCGATTGAAGCCGGCTGCAGCTGAATATCCATCAGCACTGTCGCCAGGGCTGCGATCTTGATCGCCGCATCCCAGCCATCCACATCCCCGGAAGGATCGGTTTCAGCAATGCCGATCTTCTGCGCGTACTTTACAGCTTCATCGAAGGATTCCCCATTTTCCATTCTGGAGAGAATCAGGTTTGTGGTGGAATTCAGAATGGCTTTGAAGGAATTTAACTGGGCAGCCGGCAGGGCACCCCGGAAGAGTGAAAAAATCGGCGCGCCATCCATCACGGCAGATTCATGGAAGAACTGCCTGCCTTTGGATCTCGCCAGGTTTTTCAATTCCTTCCAGGCATGCACGACCGGGCCTTTATTGGCGGTGACAGCATGCATGCCGAGTTCAAGTGCTGTCCGTATATGATCAATGGCCGGCTGCCCGGTCTCGTAATTGACCGGGCTGTTCTCAAACAGAACATCGGCCCCGCTCTTCTTAATGAAGTCGATCGTGCTGCTGCTCGACACCTTGCTGAACTGCTCAAGCGAAGCCCCGGATTTTACCGCTTCAAGAACCTTGACGAGATCCAGCCCGGCAGGGTCGATGGCCCGGCCGCGTGATCCGGTGCCGATGGCAGTGACACTGAATGTAATGTCATAAGTATCCTTGAGCTCAGCCTGCTTGCGCAGCAGCAGCTCAGCGGTGGATTTTCCAACATTTCCAAAACCAAGTAAAGCCAGTTTATAGTGCATCGATAACTCCAGGGAAATAAGATGGTATTTACAGGGGCGGGTACGGAAAGGCGCGCCGGTCGGTTGGCGGCTGCGGGAAGATGGCTGTCTTAACCAGTGTTTCGGCCCGCAATGCCAGCGCTTCAAGTTCATCAGCATTCAGGTAAAAACTCAGTTCTTCCTGCAGTTGTGCAGATGGGTGACTGATCTTGTGCATATCTGCCAAATATTCTGCAGGGATGGACTCGCCGGCAAAATCCCAGATGACCGTCCGGTGTTTATCGTCAGTATTGAAACACAATCCGTGATCAATGGCAAATAGATGCCGGGATCTTTTTTCGAAAAAGACGTGGCTCCCTTTCCGGTCTGCATTATTGGTCAGGTGGTCAAAGAGTACAACCGGTCTCAATTTTTGTTTATCAGCCGGCTTCATATTAAAATAATGGTAGTTGGGGTTGTATTGAATAAATTGCTGCAGGGAGCCCGGCCCGAAGGGACCTTCAACGCGGAAAATGGTGTAAGGCACCAGTTTCCATCCCAGGTGCTGGCTGACGATATAGGCAGCTACTTCCCGGCCTGAAAGGGTATTTTCCGGGAAATCCCACAGCGGCTGCTCACCTTTTTGCGGTTTATATAGATCGGAAGAGCGTCGTGTAGGGAAAGAGTGTTCAGAGCCGTGT
>CAZBRI010000594.1:0-2003 GCA_964494055.1 uncultured Anaerolinea sp. | reverse complement strand
CAACAATGCTGGCGCAGAGGGTGCCCCATAAGCGCTCATTTGCAAATCTGACCGCATCGTGGATGAATTCAGCCACGCTGCCCGCTTCCAGGGCTGTCTCAGAAAACAGACTCATAAACGGTTCACGGCGGAAACAAATTTCATCGACATTCGTTGAATCCACATCCTGGATGAAAGTCCAGGGCAGGTGACCTTCGGGTGCATTTCCCAGCTTCAAAGCCTGCGGGTGAGCCTGCGTGAAATCCTGGTAGAGTTGCGATGAGCCCGGGTAAAACGCCTTTTGAGTTTCTATACCTGCCAGGAACTGCGCGATCGCCTGCTGGAGCTTTTGCCTGTGCTCCCAGGTCTTCATCTGAATCAGCATGCGTGGAGAGGCGCAGTTGCATCCGGCATTGATCGTCAGCCATGATCCGATCCGTGCGGCTTGTTTTTGGATATCTTGCTCCGTCCAAGGCCCGGGCACGATGATAATCGGGGAAATATTACCCAGTTCGGCGGTAAATTTTTTGGTGAATCGGGGCTCGCGGGCTTGTTTGCGCTCCTGGCCTTCCGTGCCGGGTCCAAATACAATCGCTTCAAAAGTGTGTATAGAGCCAGTCATATGCGCCATGTCTGCCTGAGAGTGGTTCATTAAAAATCCACCTTCCTGTGCGCCGCCATACAAGACTTGCAAGATCCCGGACTGAATCAGGGCTCTAAATCCCTCTTCGATGAGCGGTCCCAGATACGCATTAACCGGATTCATTTTCAGCGCCACCACCTGCCCCTCAACAAACAGTTTGTTCAATACATCTGCCAGAACCATGGCGCCTACATTGCCAGCTCCAAGAATTACGCAGACCTGGCCTTTTTTTTCTTTCTGTTTGTAAAAAGAAGCCTGTGGGATATCACCCGTTTTCAGCGAAACGGATGGATCCATCCATACTTCTGCGCGCATGCCTCCCAGCGCTACTTGTTCCATCCAGCCAACCGGGTGTACCTGCACCACCACCTGCCCACTGTAGCGAGTGTAGATCTTCCCGGGCAGGCGAGGTTTCCCAAAGCGGGAAATATCCTGCAAAGACTGGCGCAGGGCGCGGATCTGCTTGTATACCAGGCTGAAGTTTGTCCATTCCACACCATCGGTCAGGGTCTCTGTTTTTGCGCCTCTGGCAGCCAGACCCGCGACCACCCAACGATTTTCAATACCGGGTAAATCAGCTTTGAGCTGATCAAGCAGCGCAATCCGTCCGGTAATATCCATCCTGGCCCAGATATCCTTATGGGCTGACAGCACATTCAGGGCTATCTCCAATTCGGCTTCCGAACTGGGTTTGGTTGCTTCAATAAATTCTGTATTTCCTATTAGCATGGCATTTCTCCAATATCAAACTCACAGCTTCTTGTGGATGTTTTGCGATCGTCTCTCATCGGTTTTTGCATGGATACCCAACCACCCCGGGGATGTTCACTTTGCGAACAAGCACTTTCTCGCTCCAACCGCGTCTCGGAAGTACCCCGGCTAGTGGTTGGTAATTCAAGCCGAACCATCCAGTAGGAAAATCTTTTATATTTAGCACCTTCTGGACGGATTATTAATTTTCCCCGCTTGCATCCTGCCATGTAACACGATAAAACTGACTGGAAAAATCTTTATTTCAGTATATGATGCTTTCGGAAGGAGTTCAATTTTGAGATTTATTTCACAAGCTCGGGTTGACGGATTGAGAATTAAAACAAATGGGAACAATCTCGAATTTGCCGATGTGATTGTTTTTTTAAATTTAATTGTTCGTTTTTAGCGCCTATCTGGCAAATTTCAATCCGTAATGGGGGATGAAATGGGAAAGGATAGAAAAGCTTAATGTTTCTTCGATTTAATCTTCAACTTCACAGTTAGGTCGAAAATGCACAAGCGGGCTGGAAAATTTTGTCCAAAATACCCCGAAAATGTACTTGACGCAGCAGAGGAGAAGTTGTACTATACGAACGTCGATCCACTATCGTAGCGCGTACGGCAGACG
>CAZBRI010000593.1:0-2011 GCA_964494055.1 uncultured Anaerolinea sp. | reverse complement strand
CCCGCTTAACCGCTCAGAGGCAAAGGCCGGCATCATTGACATCAGCGAAAGGGCAAGCATGGTAATGCAGATACTCAGAAGCAGCAGATCCTGGATGCGGGGCTGACTCCGCAGAAAGTGCATACCGTCCCACATGTCGCGCAGCACAGAATTGCCGGATGGCGGGCGGTGAACCTGGTGTGCGGTGACAGCAATCAGGCTGCCGATGACCGCCAGGAAGCTGGTCCCGTTCAGCCAGAAAGCGGTTGCAGCCCCCCAGCTGCCGATCACCCAGCCCGCCAGGGCAGGTCCGATCATACGGCTTGCCTGCAGCATCATGGCATTCATGTTCACTGCTCTGCGCACCTCTCCCATTCCCGAAAGGTCACCCAGGAAGGCCTGCTGCGTGGGGAAATCCAGGGCTGAGAAAATACCGACGAATGCACTCAGGACGTATACATGCCAGATCTGAACCAGCTGCAGCTGGACCAGTGCAGCCAGGATAAAAGCCAGCAGCATCATACCGCTCTGTGTCAGGATCAGCAGCAGGCGCCGGTTCATCCGGTCGGCGATAACACCCGCCCAGGGACCCAGCAGCAGGGTGGGCAGTGCTCCCAGCATGGCTGTCACACCCAGGGCGGCTTCAAAATGACTGAGTTCCCACACCACCCAGCTCTGTGCGGTTACCTGCAGCCAGGTACCGATCAGAGATACGGCCTGTCCGCTGATATACAGCCGGAAGTTGGGAATTTTTAACGGGGAGAAGCCCTGTGTGATTGTTTTAAACATATTCAAATCCTGATTTATTTATAACCATTATACCTGCCGCACCGGAACCGGAGGATGATTCAACACTTTTATACAAAAAAAATAATAGCCCGGGTATGCATTCTCCCCGGGTTGAGTGAGTGCGATGGTCAGCAGCTGGCTGCCAGATATGGGTATAGCTTTACTATCCGCCGCTGACTGGCGGAAATAGGGCAACTTCATCCTCACCCCGGATGATGTCATCCGGAAAGGCAAAATCTTTGTTGACTGCCACCAGGACGCTTTTTAATGAGCCTGAGAGGTCCGGGTACTGTTTGCTGATCTGATCCAGCAGGTCTTTGACCGTGATTTGTTCCTTTTGAAATTCCAGGGTCAGACTGCCGGCACGGGCTTTTTCTTTGAGTGTGGCGAATAGCTTTATGTTGAGCTTCATCAGTCGTTTACCTTCGCTGAAAATTGATTTTCTGGTGAGACAACCTCTCCTATGCTGCAGTAACTTTTCCCGGCACACGGGAGGCACAGAATTTTACCGCCAGCATTGATCTCACGCTCATTCATGATCTCCTCCCCGCAGCTTTCACAGCTGACCCGCATACCCGGTTGAGAGACAAGGCTCGAAATTCTTTCATGCAGCTGTACTTCATTCATTATGAACATGTCCACATCCGGCAGCACCTGGTAGGCTTTCAGCATGGCCTGGTAATGATCCGGTTCCTCTGCTTCAGCGAGAATGGCCTGCTCACGCAGGTCAATACGGGGGGAAATGCGGACCGCCTTCCCGAGTTCAGTATCGACAAAAGTCACTGCGGTTTTGCCATAATCTTCCACGCGCAGGGTGCGGTGACCGACTGTACAGCCTGTCACTGCGCTGACACCGTCAACAAAACAGCCGTCGCATTCCAGGATGATCAGAAGCCGCTTGCCGGTTTGTTCCGGCGGCAGGCCTAGAACTGAGATCCCTGCCAGCCCCATCCTGACCCCCAGCACCTGCCGCGGGCAAAGATGATCGTGATGTTCACTGGTTTTATCCAGGTAATATTTCAAAGACTGCATCAAAACTCCAATAAAGTTGGCGTTGATTTCCGGCTTTTATACTGATTGATACCTTCGCCAAAATATAACGCACTATGATTTGCAAAATGGATGATACTACAAACCCCGCAATTCTTGTTAGCCTGTTGACTTAATTGAAAAGATGGAAATGTCCAATTTTTCTCCTCCCCCATTTTCGGTCTTTGAAAATGGGGGAGGCCGGGAGGGGGTC
>CAZBRI010000592.1:0-2016 GCA_964494055.1 uncultured Anaerolinea sp. | reverse complement strand
ACGAGTTAGCTTCAGGTGACTGGAGTTCAGACGTGTGCTCTTCCGATCTGGTGTCAGGGCTGATTCAACCATGGTCATAAATCGTTCGTCAGGATGCATATGCTGACTTTGATCCCAATCCAGCCCAATAAAACGGAAATAGGCTGCGGTGATCATTATTAAAGCAAGCAGAAATATGGTTAACCACTTATACGGCTTGCGGGTTGAAGCAGAATGTATGCTTACATCTGGAAGTGTCATGATCAGGGCCTGTTTGCCTGGTTTACACCAGAATGATTAAGGATTTGAATTGGATACCAATGTAAAGAACATCATAAAATCTTTATCCTGATACTTTGATTTGTATCTCTGGAGCCAGCCGGCAGGGTACAAAGCCTGTAAAGCATCGATCGATGCCTGGTCATTGACATTGATCAGGAAAAGTTTTGGTTTCTGAATTGAAAGAGTGGCCTTGAATTGATCCGGCCATATCGCATTATCCAGATCCGGATACCCGGCATTGATCATTACCAAGCGGCTGTCTACCCAGTACGGGTACCCTACCAGGTAGGCGGTTTCCACACTGCCAGTTTCTTCAATGAAGCCGCGTGTCACTGCACCAATTTCATCCGTATTTAATGATGACTGATCAAAACTTGTCCTGTATTGGTTAAAAACCAGGTCATAATTTTGCGAAGCTGAAATGAAAAATAATAGAAATAACAAAATCCAGGATGCATTAAATTTCCTGCTGCTGGATGAAATCGATTCAACTGCAGACATCAATCCATCAATTGCCAGTCCGATGATCAAAAACACCGGTACGATCACTGCGGCTGGACGGTTCAAGGACGGATTCTCTGCGGGGAAAGCCAGGGACAGGATTGACGGCATCATCAATAAAGGGATGGAAAGTAATGTAAAAATATCAAACCAATTCCGCTGCCGGATATACCGGATGATCATCAGCAATACCCCAAGATAAAAAAGGGAAGCTGAAATTACATCCAGGGCAGGACGGTGCGGGAGTGAAATGGCCCACACTTCACCGTTATCCCAGCCGAACATGGTCAATCCATTCCACAGATTTTGCATAAAAATCTGCAGGATAGGACCTGGTAACGGTCTTTCCCAGGTACCGATTCGAGTCATGGCCCGGAAAAGAACTGCATCCGGGTTTTCTGTCATGTATTCAAGCAGCGGTAAAAATATCACGAGAGAAATAACACCCAGGGCGACCAGACCCAGTATTGCCTGTCGTCGATTCCCGCGGGATTGTTTATGCAGCAAATAGAGGCCTATCGCCAGCACAAGCACGATTGGAACCACGCGGTAAGGACTGTAGCCGTTTAAACCCAGCCCAACAAACAATCCGGCAATCACAAAGTCATTCTGCTGTTTTCTTTTCAATGCCCTTACCAGGTAATACAGGGCGGGAACATAGAACATCGGGTAAAAGGGGAACCTTAGGCCAAAACGGGAAATCACATTTGGCCAATAGGCGATTCCCATAAACACCATGGCGATCAAACCCACGCGTTTATTGGCAGCTTCTTTTCCCAAAAAATACATGTAAACAACGGCAAACAAACCGGCAAAAACGGTACCGATCTTCAAGCTAATGAAAGACAGACCGGTTTGAAACATTTTTATAATGGAGGCCGTCAGATAAAACTGGAAGAATTCCCTTCCGGTATTTCTTGGAAAGAAAATCGATGTCATACCATTCAAAACATCCCGGATGTCCCAAAGTTTTTCAGCCTGATCGCTGATCATCTGTGACGGGATTTCCTGAATTAAATAAGTTCTAAAAAATAATGTGATCACAAAACCAATAATAACGACAATCATCCAGCGGGTAATTCGAAAATCCCAGCCAGGATTGGAGAAAAAGTTCTTAAGTTTTCCAGGCCAGGTCATCTGTGAGAAATTCCAGAACGCAATCGACATACTTATCAAAGCCATTAACCAAATTGCCGCATTCATTGGAGTAAACAGATTGTTGCTGAAAGAGAAAAAAGCCAGAACACTTACACC
>CAZBRI010000591.1:0-2017 GCA_964494055.1 uncultured Anaerolinea sp. | reverse complement strand
AAAGTTTGGTGCTGAAATCTAAATGATAAGGTTCACTGCCGAATATGCCGAATCCTGTATCCGGGCATTCAGCGGGGTCAGCTGCTTTATGCAACCTTCTACGGTTTGCACTTACGGCATCAAATATGATTATTTGCCAGTAGAAGAAACTCACCCGCTCAGGCCGATCACTGAATACGCTCGCTGCAAAGCAGCCGCTGATGACAAATACATGGAGGCGTTCCACCGGGAAAAATTCCCTGTTGTGATCATTAAGCCTTCAACTACTTACGGCCCCGTTCAAGGCATGGTCCGCCAGGTATGCTGGGACTTTTCCTGGATTGATCGGGTAAAAAAAGGAAAACCAATCCTGGTTTGCGGCGACGGGAATGCACTTCACCAGCATCTTCACGTGGATGATATTGCAAACGCCTTTGCAGGAGTGCTTGGAAAAGAGCACACCCTGGGTCAAACTTATAATGCAGTAAATCGTGGATACACTACCTGGACAGACTATCACACGACCGCCGGAAAAATTCTGGGCCGTCCAGCGGAACTGGTTGGAATCCCTTTCAACCAGCTCAAAAAACTTAACGTTCCTGATTTCGGAATATGCGAGGAAATATTTGCTCATCACATATATTATTCTTCTGAAAAATTATTCAAAGATGTCCCTGAATTTAAGCCTGAAATCTCTCTGGAAAAAGGGATGAGCCAGGTTTTTGAAGCGATGGAGAAAGAAAATCGAATTCCAAATTCCGATGAAGTGTTGTGGGAAGATCAAATAATTAACAAATATCAGCAATTATTCAATTGATTTATTTAAACATAGACACAAATATATTAATGGTGACAGAGTATTTTATACCAAGGAGAAAATCATGTCAGACTTAGCCATTCTTGGCGGCAGCAAAACTAGAACCGAGCCTTATCCACAGTGGCCGGTATGGGACCAGCGCGATATTGACGCGGTCACAGAAGTAATCAAATCCGGTCAGTGGGGCGGGTTCCCTTACCCGGGCCCGAAAACAGCCGAATTGGCTCGAAAATTTGCCCTTATGCAGGGCGGCGGGTATGCAGTGCCTATGGCAAACGGAACAATCACGATGGAAGTCGCCTTAAGAGCTGCTGGCATCGGCTGGGGTGATGAAGTTATTGTTCCCTCTTATACATTTCAAGCGACTGCCTCTGCCCCAATGGCTGCCGGGGCGATTCCTGTCATTGTTGATGTTGAACCTGATACTTATTGCATATCACCTGCCGCAATTGAAAAAGCAATTACAAGCAAAACCCGCGCCATTATCCCGGTTCACTTGGGATCAAATATGGCAGACATGGATGCCATAATGGCACTATCTGAAAAATATCACCTGGTGATCATCGAAGATTGCGCCCATGCACACGGCGCAAAATGGAATGGGCAGGGCGCAGGGACGATCGGTCACTTTGGATCATTCTCATTGCAGTCTTCTAAAACACTCACATCCGGTGAAGGCGGCATATTATTATGCAAAACTCCTGAGCTGGCGGCAAAAGCCGCGTCGATTATTGACTGCGGCAGACCTCATGCGCTGGGCGGCGGGCCCGAAGATTCCAGCATGACTTACCAGGTGGGCGGGAATTTCAGGTTGAGTGAAATTTCTGCCGCACTTGCTCTGGTTGGAATTGAACGGTTCCCTGAGCAGGCCAAACAAAGAGAAGAGATGGCTGCCTATATGGACGAATCTTTGAGCGAAATTCCCGGTGTCAGGCTATTAAAAAGAGATCCAAGGCACACAACCCGTTCATTTTACAGGTATGTATTTGCCATCCAGCCGGAGGTCTTTGGCGTTGAGCACGATGTTCTTTGCGGTGCCCTGGATGCTGAAGGAATTGATTGCTGGACCGGGTATGAAGCCATGAATAATTATTCCCTCTTTCAGCCACAAAAATCCAGGCTTGCTGTACCGAATGCTTTTCCGGAATATTTCGACTTCAAAAACATGAAATTACCGGTTGCTGAAAAAGCATGTGAACATGAAGCGGTCTGGCTGGACGA
>CAZBRI010000590.1:0-2017 GCA_964494055.1 uncultured Anaerolinea sp. | reverse complement strand
TCTGGCCGCCAGGCTGATACCTTATTTTGAAAAGGCTGGTTTGCAGGTTGATAAGCCTAAACTCGAGAAGATCATCCCGATCATTCGTGAACGCCTTGTAACACTGGACGATTGTTTACCCTTTGCAGCATGGTTCTTCAGGGATGAGATTAATATCAATCCTTCAGAATTGGTTGGAAAAAACATGACTCCGGCTGAATCTTTAGCCGTGGCTAAAAAAATATTTTATGTTTTGGATCAACTTCCTTCGTTATCGCATTCCATTGCAGAAACGCCGTTGCGCACTCTGATTGAAGAGCTGGGTTTGTCACCAAACCAGGTATTTGGTTTACTGCGTGTGGCTGTCACCGGCCAAATGGTTAGCCCGCCATTATTTGAAAGTATGGAAATAGTTGGTAAAGATAAAGTGATGGCTCGATTAAAAATAGCTATCGGACTGCTTGAAAAAATGTAAAAAAATGGAGGAGACACAACACTGTCTCCTCCATTTTTTTTTATCCTTGTTTCTGTTCAATTTTTGCCCAGGCATCTTTCAATGTCACGGTACGGTTAAATACCAGGTGTTCTTCTGTGCTGTCTGGATCCATGCAAAAATATCCATTCCGTTCAAACTGGAATTTCTCACCCGCCTGGGCAGATGCCAGGGATTTTTCAACATAGCTCTCTTCTGGTATTTCCAATGAATGCGGATTGATAAAGGAAAGGAAATCATCCCCTTCATCAGGATTTTCCTGGGTAAACAGCCTGTCGTAAAGGCGAATCTCGGCCTTTTTGGCATGCTGGGCAGAAATCCAGTGAATGGTTGATTTTACCTTCCTTCCATCCTGTGAATCACCGCCTTTGGTGGACGGATCATAAGTGCAGTGAATTTCGGTAATATTGCCTGCTTCATCCTTATCCACACTGACACATTTAATGAAATATGCGTATCTCAAACGAATTTCATTCCCCGGATACAACCGGAAATATTTGGGCGGCGGAACTTCCTTAAAATCATCCTGTTCGATGTATAGAACCCGGGAGAACATTACTTTCCGGCTCCCAGCAGATGGGTCCTCCGGATTATTGACAGCATCCAGTTCTTCAACGAGGTCTTCAGGGTAATTATCGATGACTACTTTCAAAGGATGAATAACAGCCATGCGCCGCTGAGAATTTCGGTTGAGATCATCCCGGACGCAGGATTCCAGCAGGGCAAAATCGATCCAGCTTGTGTTTTTTGCGACTCCGATTTTATTTACAAAATCGAGTATGGCAGCAGAGGTATAACCTCTGCGCCTCAAACCTCGTAACGTGGTCAGTCTTGGGTCATCCCAGCCGTTTACCAGCCCGGATTCAACCAGTTTTCGGAGCTTGCGCTTGCTCATCATCGCATAGGTGAGATTAAGCCTGGAAAACTCAATTTGACGGGGTTTAAACTCGCCTAATTGATCCAGGAACCATTCATATAACGGTCTGTGAATTTCATATTCCATTGAACATAATGAATGGGTTACACCTTCCATGGAATCATTTTGACCATGTGACCAGTCATACATGGGATAAATGCACCATTTTCGATCGGTCCTGTGATGTGCCGGGTCATGGATGATACGGTACATGGCCGGGTCACGCATCACCATATTGGGATGCGCCATATCGATCTTGGCTCTCAAAATTCTGCTGCTGTCTGGAAATTCTCCATTTTTCATTCGCTCAAGAAGATCTAAATTTTCTTCAATACTGCGATTTCGAAACGGGCTCTCAACACCAGGTTCGGTTAAAGTACCCCGGAATTTACTGACATCCTCCGGGCTTTGATCATCCACGTAGGCCTTCCCCATCTTTACAAGACGGATTGCCCAGGCGTAAAGTTTGTCAAAATAGTCAGAAGCAAAGGTTTCTTTTACCCATTTAATACCGAGCCAATCCGCATCTTCTTTGATTGCATCTACATATTCAGATTCTTCTTTGGCCGGATTCGTATCATCAAATCGGAGGTAAAGTTCTCCGCCGTTTTCATGGGCAATGTTGTAAT
>CAZBRI010000589.1:0-2030 GCA_964494055.1 uncultured Anaerolinea sp. | reverse complement strand
GAACCGTGTGACTTTACCGGTTTTGCCAGGTTTGAACAGGACAGCTTCTCCCTCTCCGGGACCGGCAAGCGTCCCACCATCCGTTTGAAACCCGCCCAGGATTTTATCGTCCGGTTTTTGAGCGGCCGCAAGGATGCCAGCCTGAATGACATCAGCGGCAGCTCACCAAAGTGGACGGCCAATACGCTCCGGAAGGAGTTGAACATGCTTACAAAATCACAGGTGGGTTACGTTGAAAGGATCAGCGGTGATGCAAAAGGCGGCCGCGGTCTGACTGCTTATTATGCGCTGACCCAGAAAGCCCATGAATATATCAATGTTTTTACCAATCCAAATTACACAGTTTCGCCAGCTTTCTAATTAAACTGTGTATTAAAAACTGTATACCCCCTTAAGGGGGGGTATACAGTATACAGTTTATACAAAAGTGTATATTTTCGGGGTACCTGGTTTAGTACACAGTATCAGGTTTGGCCCGGGGTGAGGCTCCGGCGGCAGGTAAAAGGGTCCGGCGGGCATGCAAAGGTGCTGCTCAGCCGGCTGGAAGGGCTTTGTCAACGGGATCATTTTTGGCTTTATACGGGTGCAAAAACCCGCGGGAGGTTAATTTGGACGCTCGAACGATCAATATGGAATTCGATCTGCTGTCACTGGCAGAAAACGATACACGGCTGATGCAGCACGGCGGTTATGCTGCGGGTCCCTGCCCGTTTTGCGGCGGCACCGACCGCTTCATCATCAAAAAGGATGGCGCTGGTTACCGCTGGTACTGCCGCAAGTGCGGGGACGGCAAATATCACACAGCGCTGGATTACATCATGAAGCGGCAGCGGCTGGATGTCTGGAATGCCATGCTGTGGGCGGTGCGGCAGCCGTCTGAGGGGCTGGCCGGGCTGAAGAAGCCGCTGGAGAAGATCATCGCGCACGGCCCGGAGCTGCCCCTGGCTGTCTTTCAGCGTGAGGCGCTGCGCGAGATGTGGACCGGTTTCGACATCCTGCAGGATACCGCTTCAGCGCAGGGTGACCCCGGGCGCAGCTACCTGCAGCAGCGCGGCATCCGGCTGGAGGCTGCCAACTGCTGGCGCATCGGCTTTACCCCGGCTGCCTGGGATCCCTCGGTGCAGTGCCGTCGTCCGGCGCTGATCCTGCCCTGGTGGGAGTACCCGTCCCGGGCATCTGACCCGCTCGTGACCGCCATCCGCTACCGTTTCATCGACGATCACCCCGGCGGATTGCGCTACATGTCGCGGCCGGGAGGCAAATTCGTCATCTACGGCCTGTGGAGCTACTTCCACGAAGACCGCACCCTGATGCTGGTGGAGGGTGAGCTGAACGCGGTGTCCATCTGGCAGATGGCCCCTGCGGGTGTGACGGTGATGTCGTTTGGCAGCGAGGGCGGCATCCGCTCGGAGGCACTCAAGCAGCTTGCCGCGCGCTACGAGCGTGTCATCGTCTGGGCGGACGCGGCGGAAAAAGCCAGGCAGTTGTGCCGCCTGCTGCCCGGTGCTGCCGCCATCCACAGTCCGCAGCTGAAAGGCAAGGAGTGGGACGCCAACCAGATGCTGAAGGAGCGCTGCCTGGCCGGGTTCCTGTTCGCTGCTCTCAAGCTGAACTGCACCGGCCGTTACCTCGACCCTTCCGACCCGCCCGGCTCCATCCCTGAAGACAAACTCGCCGAGCTGATGGCCGTCTTCGAGCGCGCCAACCGCCGCAACCCCCGCCCGCAGCCAAAAAAGCCCCATGGCCCGCAGCCCGCTGCGCAAAGCTGAGGGGGGCCATGGTACAGATATATTGCTGTCCATCTGTGAGGTGATTGCTTCGAAAGGAAAAACACCTGTCTCGCATAAGGTCCTGCATGCATTGGCAGGACAGAGTACCCCTGGAAGTTATTTATGAGCGCGTGCTGCTCAGTTTATCGCTGGCCAATCGGTTCAGGCTGACGCCTGATTCTGCAGCCTCAAGAGACAGCCGGCGGTGAAGTTCAGGAGATCGGAAGAGCACACGTCTGAACTCCAGTCACCTGAAGCTAT
>CAZBRI010000588.1:0-2040 GCA_964494055.1 uncultured Anaerolinea sp. | reverse complement strand
GCTGATGCTGCTGATTTCTATGCTCATTAGGAAAAACTCCTGGATATGTATTTTACTCTCATAACCCCGAATTTATGTAATGAAAACAAAAGGGATGATGCCGACCTCTCCTCAGCTGGAAATTTCCCTCCAGCCAAATCAGGATTCTCGCATCATCCTTTTATGCTTCTTGCAGGATAAATTTATTTCTTGAGTGTTCCGGTTTTAAATATGGCATAGATCGGGCAAAAACCTACTGCGCCGGTCAGGATCAGAACCACACCAACGACATCCGAGAGGATGCCTGAGGTACCGCTGAGCACGCCGCCCAGGCCAAGGTAGAGCAGGACAACACCGGCTGCAGCACGGATGACGCGGTCAATATTCGATTCATTAAGTTTCATGTTATCTCCTGTTTATGAATAAAAAAGATGAATGTACGATTATTTGATGCAGCTGGAATAAAAAAGTGACAAAATTGTTTTATTAAAGACACCGGGTTTCCTTGCAACATATCCAGTCTGACTGCATCTAATCAATATCAAATTCATCCTAAAGGAAATAACATGACACGCGAAACCTCGAATTCCAAGATTAAATCTGCCAGGGATAAACGCAAAGCAAAAGAAAAACAGAAGAACCTGATCGTTTATGGTTCGATTTTCATCGTGTTCCTGGCTCTCGCCGTTTTCATGGTCACACGCCCCAGGCCGGAAGCACTCAGCGCGGCACGCCTCTCATCGGACCCGGCTTACGGGGTGGAAACGGCAAAAGTGACCATCGTGGAATATTCGGACTATGGCTGCCCGTCCTGTCAGGCCTGGCATAATTCTGGGATCCTGCAGAAGATCCTGGATACTTACGGGGATAAGGTGCGCTTTGTCTGGAAGGATTTCCCGGTCATCACATCCGCCTCGCCGAAAGCTGCCGAAGCCGGTCAGTGTGCCTTTGACCAGGATAAATTTTGGGAGTATCACGATTTGCTGTATGCAAAATCTCCCGCCATCAGTGTCAATGATCTGAAAGCGTACGCCTCACAGCTCAGCCTGGACACTGTAAAATTTAATAACTGCCTGGACAGCGGGCAAAACTCCCCCAAGGTGGATCAAAGTACCAATGAAGGCCATCAATTTGGCTTCAATGGTGCCCCGTCCTTTGTGGTCAATGGTCAAAAACTTGTCGGACCGCCTTCCTTTGAAACCTTAAAATCGATCATCGATCCGATATTGAATGCAGGAAGCTGATCTTCAAGAAATATTTTTGAAGTAATAAATCAAATTACCGTAATATAAATGGAAAATAATCTTTAATATGATGTGGAATCAACGTTACAGTCAATCTGAATATGTTTATGGGGTTGAGCCGAATGAATACCTCGTCAAAGCCTCGGGCAATATTCGCCCGGGCGGAAAGGTGCTGTCCCTGGGTGAAGGTGAAGGGCGCAATGCTGTTTACCTGGCAAGCCAGGGTTTCAATGTTACTGCTGTGGATTCGTCCAGTGTCGGGTTGGAGAAGGCGCAAAAGCTGGCAGACAGTAAGCGGGTGAAAATTGATACTATCACGGCTGACCTGGCAGATTTTGAAATTAAACCAGGCAGCTGGGACGCGATCATTTCGATCTATTGCCACCTGCCATCTGCGCAGCGTGTAAAGCTGCATCAACAGGTGTGTGCCGGATTGAAACCTGGCGGTGTATTTATCCTGGAAGCATTTACGCCCCGGCAGCTGTTGTTTGGGACAGGCGGACCATCATCACCGGATATGTTAATGACCCTGGAAGGGCTTCGTATTGAACTTGACGGGCTTAAGTTAGAACATGCTGTTGAACTGGATCGAAGTGTGTTGGAAGGTACTTTCCACACGGGTCAGGCGGCGGTGGTTCAAATAACGGGGATAAAGTAAATTATTTCATACCGGATTTACCAAAAGCAGGATTTCATAATAATTAAAGCCAGTCTCAATTCAGGACTGGCTTTTGATTACAGAGTAACAGAAAAACATATTTAAAAGAAATTAATAGATCGGAAGAGCACACGTCTGAACTCCAGTCACCTGAAGCTA
>CAZBRI010000587.1:0-2049 GCA_964494055.1 uncultured Anaerolinea sp. | reverse complement strand
TGTCGATGTTGGCAGGGACAGGATCTGTGAGGCGAAGTTGCAGGCCATTGCAGGCAAAATTAGCAAGCTGAAGCCTATGCTTACCAGGAATCCGGGATGAAATTTCCGTTTATTCAATGGCATGTTTCCTTCCATCAACAACTAACAATAAAATTTAAATTTTCAATTAATGATTACCCAGAAAATACCGGAAATGACCCACAGGATAAGGGCGACGCCAGCAGCAAATGACAGGCGAAAGCGAAGCTCCTGGAAAAATTTTCTCCAGCCTTTTAACGCCGGCCGGTTTTTTTCCTTTGCTGCAGAAACTAAGAAAGAAATCCCGGCCAGTAATGAAATCAACCAGACAAGAATGACAGGGAGAAGCATACTAAAAGATTTTGACTGCATTTGACTATTCTACCCGATAAATGGAGATCAATAAGCCGTAACAAAAATAGAAACCGAAGCCGATCATCCATTCAACAACCTTATTTTGCTGCATGTCCATGGGTAATATGACCCATTCAAATATCCAGTTTTCATAGAAGTATTGCAAAGCACAAATGTGTATAATAAGAGAGAACTTATCCTATATATTGGTCGGTCGTTATTCGGAGGCGAGCAGCTGAAACTAACTTTTATCTATCATCGTATGCTTTATGTCATTCGTTACAACTTATTGAACCAGGAATATCATCGAAGGAGAGCAAATGCTTAGTTACCTGATTGGAACAATTTTCGGGTTTTTTATCTGGTTCGGGTTCAGGTATATCCTGACCTCGTTCTACACCGTCAACCAGAACGAACGGGCGGTTAAAACCATCTTTGGCAGGGCCGACCGGGTGGGTGTCAGCCGGACAGTGGATTCGCCCCTGGGGGATACGCTGACTGATGAACAAAAACTGCGTTACAACTACCCGCAAGTGAGGGTTATTCAGCCGGGAGGTCCATATTTTAAATGGCCATGGGAGAAGATCTACAAGGTCAGCATTGCCACGCAGACCATCAACATGGCGCAGGATGCTGAAGATCCGAATGCCAATTACAACGGCACCCTGCTGGAGGCTGTCACCAAGGATCAGCTCAATACCGGTCTTACCGGTCAGATCCGTTACCGGGTGGCAGAAAATAATCTTTATGCTTACCTGTTCGGAGTCAAACGCCCGATCCTGCACGTGATGGGATACTTTGTCTCGGTCCTGCGTGAACGTATTGCCAGTTTTGAGGCTCCTCAGGCTGAAGGTGAGCGTGACGGGCAGATGAGCATCGTAACCGGTGTCTCCATCAACGACTTGCGCAAGAACCTGCGAGACCTGAATGAACACATGGAACGCGAGTGTGCATCATCGGCAGCCCGGTACGGCATCATTTTAGATGCGTCGCTGATCACCGGTATCGACCCCCCGCCGGATGTTGAATCTGCGCTGGCTGCCATCAACACCGCCCACAACCAGATCTCATCTGACATCAGCCTGGCACAGGCCTCAGCTGATCAGAAAATCGTGCAGTCAAGGCGTGCGGTTGAGATCGAAACCCTGAATGCCCAGGCTGAAGTGGAACCCCTGATCGCCCTGTGTGATCAGCTCAAAGAACTGCAAAAAAGCGGGCCGGATTCACTCAAAGCCTATCTGCGTAATGTCCGCCTTGGTTTATACACCCACGCAGGTCAGATCGTGCTGGAGGTGAAATAATGGTTCAAAATTTTGGTTTATTCATTTCTGGAATCGTAGTCACATTTATCGGCATGTGGTTTGTCATGCCAATCGCCCTCTTTTTCCTGCGCCTGGTAGGTTTATATACGATCGTTGATGAAGGTACCTGCCAGGTCTTTATTTTATTTGGTAAGGTTGTCGGTATATTGTCTGAACCTGGTCTTCAGATCCTGCCCACGAAGCTGGGTTTGAATGCCTTCCTTGTAAATTGGCTTGGCAGCCGTAAAGTACTGGACATGCGTCTCGATCAACAATACCTGCGCAGCAACCCGGTCAACTCCGAAGAAGGCGCTCCGATGGGTGTGGGTATCTGGAGACGGAAGAGCGTCGTGTAGGGAAAGAGTGTTCAGAGCCG
>CAZBRI010000586.1:0-2054 GCA_964494055.1 uncultured Anaerolinea sp. | reverse complement strand
CACGGCTCTGAACACTCTTTCCCTACACGACGCTCTTCCGATCTCTGGTGCTGCTGATGGGTCAACTGTAAAGCCCAGTGCGTTTTCGTCCATGAAGTATCTTTTTACACCGAAAGAACTGGCATTCAATCCCAGGATATAGCGGCCTTCATTCAAAAGGTCGCCTGGAATGGTACAGCGGCTGATGTATTGTCCTGGCTGCCGGACGGAATGCTGTTCGTACAGGGCAGGTTCATCCACATCAAAGGATGTAAAGACGTATTCACCGCGAACTGTACTCAGGTAGATACCTACCCGTAAACCAGTCAGCGGAGCGGAAAGCTGATATGTCATTTCAATGGTGAGAGCTTCGGTCGAACGAACACTATCGATTACGGCACCGCGGGGATCGAACATTTTCAGCGAAATGGGTCTGAAAGGGGCAGATGATGGGGGGATCTCATCTGCGTCCCAGGTCCTTTCACCGGCCTGTGACTGCCCGGAGGACAGGTAAAAATCCACTGCTTCATTGGTTGGTGCCCGCCTGGTAAGCTGCCCTTTTTGCATCACGATTGCTTCCTGTGTCAGGCGCAGGATGGCACTCATGTTGTGGCTGACGAATAACACTGTGCGGCCCTGAGCAGCGACGTCATTCATTTTACCCAGGCATTTACGCTGGAATTCGGCATCACCGACTGCCAGAACCTCATCAACAACCAAAATCTCGGGTTCAAGATGGGCGGCAACAGCGAAGGCTAGACGCAGATACATACCGGAAGAATAACGCTTAACAGGAGTATCGATAAACTGGGAGACTTCTGAGAACTCTACGATCTCGTCAAATTTGGATTCGATCTCGGAACGTTTCATGCCGAGGATTGCACCGTTCAGGTAAATGTTCTCCCGGCCTGTCAATTCAGGGTGGAAGCCGGTCCCGACTTCGAGTAGCGAACCAACCCGGCCGCGGACGCTGACGGTTCCCCTGGTGGGCTCGGTGACCCGGGAAAGGACTTTTAATAATGTGGATTTTCCGGCACCGTTTCGGCCGATGATCCCCAGAACTTTTCCTTCTTCGAGGTCAAAAGATACATCTTTGAGCGCCCAGATGTAATCAATACCAACCCTGCCTTCATCACGTTTAAATAATTTGACTGGAATGGCGGCTATTTGATCCCTGAGCATGCCGTAACGGAATTTTCCGGGGGCTGTTCCGATCTTATAACGTTTGCTGATGGAATCAACTTTGATGGCAATTGTCATAACGAGATACTCTCTTCGATAGTTCTGTTTGATACTCTAGATGGTGTCAGCAAAGGTTCGTTCCATATTGCGGAAGTAGATCAATCCTGTAAACAGGATCAACAAGGATATTCCGGTAGAAATAGCCACCAGGTAATCTGGCGGGCTGCCGGAACCCAGCAGTGCCCAGCGAAAACCATTAACGACACCTGCCATGGGATTGAGAGCATATATAAATTGCCATTTGCCAGTGATTACCTTTGATGAGTATGCTACGGGGGTGATGAAAAGCCAGAATTGGGTAATGAATGGCAGGGCGTACCCAACATCACGGTATTGAACATTAATAGCCGAAAGCCATAAAGCCACACCCAGTGCAGAAATGATGGAAAGCAGCAAGAATACAGGAACTGCCCACAGGGCTGTCCAGGTTGGGACAACATGATAGTAAGCCATCATGGCGATCAGGATCACAAATGCGATCGCGAAATCCACCAATCCGCCCAGCACAGAGGCCATTGGCAGAACAAGGCGGGGAAAATAAGTTTTCGTGATCATATTGTGATTTGAAGTTAGCGACCGGCTGGCGGTATTCAAAGCTGTTGTGAACAAACCCCAGGGCAGCAGGGCGGTAAAGGAGAATATGGGGTAGGGTATGCCGTCTGATGAAACTTTGGCAACATTGTTGAAGAGGAAATTGAAAACAAGCATTGTCATCAACGGCTGTATGACTGCCCACGTAGCGCCCAGGAGAGTCTGCTTGTAACGCACCTTGATATCACGCCAGATCATGAAAACAATCAGTTCACGGTAATGCCAGAGATCGCCCAGGTTTA
>CAZBRI010000585.1:0-2061 GCA_964494055.1 uncultured Anaerolinea sp. | reverse complement strand
CATCGCAGCTGCGTTCTTCAGTGTCTGTGCCTGTAATTTTTTGAATTGTTCAGTCTTCGCCAGTTTGAAGGTCAGTGCCAGCGCAGCAAAAATATGCACATGCGGCCCGCCCTGCTCACCCGGGAAAATGGCCTTGTCGATCTTCTTCGCGATCGCGGCATCCGTCGTCATCAGGATTGCCCCGCGCGGACCGTCGAGACTCTTGTGCGTGGTCGACATCACCACGTGTGCATACCCGATCGGGGATGGCACCACGCCCGCAGCAACCAGTCCGCCGATGTGCGAGATATCGGTCAGCAAATATGCCCCGACTTCGTCTGCAATAGACCTGAATTTCTTCCAGTCCGGCACCCATGAATAGGATGAGTAACCGGCAATGATCAGCTTGGGTTTGTTCTCGATCGCCAGTGCCCGAACTTTGTCGTAATCGATCTTTTCGTTCTCATCCACGTTGTAATGCACAGCCTTGAACCACTTGCCCGACCGGTTGACCGACGACCCGTGACTGAGATGTCCGCCGTGCAGCAGGTTCATTCCCAGCACCGTATCCCCCAGGTTCATCAATGCCTGGTACACCGCGTTGTTGGCCGGTGCACCGGAAAGTCCCTGCACATTCACAAAGATCTTATCAGCGCTCACACCGTTGGCTGCAAAAACTTCTGCGCAGCGCCGTATCGCCAGCGATTCGACCACATCCGCGTATTCCACACCCTTGTAATACCGCGGGTCGGAATATCGCCTGTAATCTGCCAGCCGGCCCTTGTAATCCAGGATATCCGCCTCGGACATCTGCCGCATTTCATCGCTCGGGTAGCCTTCTGAGTAAATATTTTGGAACGCCGAGCCCATCGCCTCGCGCACGGCAAGCGGTGCCTGGCTTTCGGATGCAATCAAGATCAGTTTGCGTGCCTGCCGTTCGGCCTCGATCTGCGTTAACTCGTATACTTCCGGGTCGAGATCTTCCAGGCTGCCGCGAAAAATGTAATCGGACATTATGTTCTCCTGTTTCGGGATTGAGTGGATCATCTATAAATTAAGTTGTCTGACACATTTGAATTGTAGAACCAACACCATGATGGGTCAAGTGTAGTTTGACAGTATTGACCGTTACATTTTTTACTATTCTTTGAAATTTTCCACAGTTCTGAAAAAAAATCCCCCGCCAACAGCCAGGGGATTGTGTGACTAAAAAAATGTTTCAGCAGGGCAGCTCATCTGGCAGGATCGTCGTCGTATCCGGTTTATTCGGCACAATGCACAGGAATTCAAATGTCTCATCCCCGATATTCTGATACCAGTGCGGAATGTTCCCGGGAATAAAAACCACATCCCCTTTCTTCACCTCAAACACCTCATCCGCGATCCCGATCTTCGCCTTGCCGGTCAGCACATACTGCTCATGCTCCACCGTGTTGGTATGACGCGGCATCCCGCCCCCCGGCTCCATGATAAAACGGCGCAGCGCAAAATTAGGTGCCTCCTGCGCCGAGATCAACACCTGCTTCGTCGTCTTCACCCCGCCCGAAACCTCCACCGCCTCAACTTCCCTGGATCGCCTGACAGTCATACCTTCCTCCTCGAAGATAAAAAAACCAACTCATCAACCCCCCAATTTTATCACCCAACCCCATTTTCCCGCCAACCCCCGAAAAAACAAAAAGCCTCAACACCCGCGTATTCTCCGCAAATGGAAAATTACCAAAACAGATCATTCCTGCTTAACCTAACTCATAACCACAACCTCGAATCTCCGTGCCCTGCCCGCCGGTAGTAATTTTCCGAAACAGTTCTCATCCCCGCAGCCACGTATTAAATAACCACAATCTAGAAAATCCTAACCCTTCCCCGTTTACCATCAATCATAACGCCAACCTCGAAACTCCGTGCCTTACCCGCAGGTGGATTTTTTTCGCGCCTTTTGCGAAAAAAATCCACATTAAAAAATGCTCCCCCTTCCCTAGGAAGGAGCCGCGGGAATAGCACCATCAACGCCAAAACTCCTCAAGCCGCCAAAAAGAATCCTTCATATACAACCCCTCTCTCAACATCAGCGCCTACGCT
>CAZBRI010000584.1:0-2061 GCA_964494055.1 uncultured Anaerolinea sp. | reverse complement strand
CATTTTCCTTCCGTCAGCTGCTCTCTTGATTGGTGCTTTTCAAGGTGCTGATGGAAAATTTACCTTTTCAAATTTCATCGGCTTATTTGAACCTTCCATCCTGGCTTCCTATTGGGTGACGATAAGGATAAGCCTTGTTACTGCTTTCGGCGGCGGTATCCTTGGATTTTTTATGATCTATGCAGTTACCCTTGGAGGCTTGCCGAAGTGGATGCGTTCGATCCTGACCACTTTTTCAGGGGTTGCATCCAATTTTGCAGGTGTGCCGCTTGCATTTGCTTTTATTGCCACACTGGGCCGGACAGGTATGGTGACTTTATTTTTAAAACTTGTTTTCGGCCTAAATTTATATAATCAAGGTTTCAGCCTTTACAGCTTTTGGGGCTTGACGTTGACCTATATGTATTTCCAATTCCCATTAATGGCCCTTGTGATCACACCTGCCCTGGATGGCTTGAAAAAAGAATGGCGTGAAGCTGCCGAGAATCTCGGTGCAACACCTTTTCAATACTGGACAAAAGTAGGTCTGCCGATCCTGCTTCCATCAATTCTGGGCACGATGATTTTACTTTTTGGGAATGCTTTTGGTGCATATGCAACTGCTCTTTCTCTGACCGGAGGTTTTATCAACCTGGTCACGATCGTGATCGGTTCTCAGATCAAGGGTGATGTGCTACATAACCCTGGGCTCGGTTACGCTTTAGCAATGGGAATGGTATTCGTCATGGTATTTACAATGACTATTTATTATTTGCTGCGCCGCAGAAGTGAAAGGTGGCTTGCAAAATGAAAAAGAATACTTTCTGGTCATGGTTGTGGGTTATTCTCGGTGTTTTGTATTTTGTTGTACCGCTTATTGCTACATTCGATTTTTCACTTAAGGCAAAAAAAGGTGTCTTAAGTTTCCTGGCATATGAACGTGTTTTCCAGGATCCAGCTTTTTGGAATACATTCATATTTTCCATTGAAATGGCGTTTTTTACAATTTTATTCAGTATTTTGCTCGTAGTACCCACCGCCTTCTGGATCAGGCTGCGTTTACCTCAGCTGCGCGTGATGGTCGAATTTATTACAATGCTCCCCTTCGTCATTCCTGCTATTGTGCTTGTTTTTGGATTGATCAGGGTATTCAGCGGAGCGCCTTTTCATCTGACTAACACAAGCTTTGGTACCAATGTGCTGCTTGTATGCGGGTATATCGTTCTAACTTTGCCTTATATGTTCAGATCCGTTGACACTGGCCTGGCAGCGATAGATGTGAGGTCACTCACCGAGGCTGCTCAAAGCCTTGGGGCAGGCTGGGGAACGATTTTATTCAAGATTATTTTCCCCAATTTAAGGGTCGCTATTCTGAGCGGTGCTTTCCTGACACTGGCGACGGTCGTTGGTGAATTTACCATTGCAAGTTTCCTGGTGGGCATTAATGCTTTTGGTCCTTACATGTCACTTGTCGGCCAAAACAAAACATATGAATCATCTTCTCTCGCGATCATCAGCTTTCTTTTAACCTGGGCATTTTTAGGCTTAATGCAGCTGTTAAATAAAGGGAAATCGGATGGCAGCCTGGCTGGTGCCCGTTGATGTATACCTTATATCGAAAATTTTCTTTACGGTGAATCATGGCATTTTTATCACTTTCAAATGTTTCCAAGGTTTTTGGCAATTCGGCTGCGGTAGAAGATTTCAACCTGGATGTTGAAAAAGGTGAGTTTGTTTCATTTCTCGGTCCATCGGGCTGCGGAAAAACGACAACGCTCAGGATGATTGCGGGTTTTGAGCTTCCCACCTCCGGGGTTGTGAATCTGGATGGAGATGATATTACATTTAAATCTCCCAATCAGCGCAATGTTGGAATGGTTTTTCAGTCCTATGCCTTATTTCCAAATATGACGATCGGACAAAATATCGGGTTTGGCCTTCAAGTCCGAAACACTCCGGCAAATACCATTAAAGACCGTGTGGCTGAGATGTTATCCCTGGTCCATCTTGAAAAACATATCGATAAATATCCTTATCAATTATCCGGCGGGCAGCAGCAGCGTATAGCATTAGCCCGAGCCC
>CAZBRI010000583.1:0-2069 GCA_964494055.1 uncultured Anaerolinea sp. | reverse complement strand
TTGAACCGTCAGCAAGTGTGGCTGTCAGGTGAAGAGGGTATGGACCCGGTGTCAGCAACGCATTAATTCCCTGGAGTGCCGCGAAAGTTCCTTCGGTTGTTGGGAAAAAATGAAGAGTGTGATCAATCATTTTTCCTTCAATTGTTGTAATTGAAGATCCTTTCATCTTTATTACAATCGTGCTGCCCTGAACTAACGGAAGCGGGCTTATCTCGACACTATCCATGGAAGCCGGCAAACCGGTATGCTTAGTATCGCCAGGATTTTCGCCGGAACGAAATAATATATCTCCCTGGTTACCATCCCAGGTCCCGCCAAGTTCATTGGTTCGGGCGATTGTCCAGGGATCTGTGTCATTAAGAATGGATGCTTCGAGCAGACTTTCATTATTGCTGAGAGTAATTCTGTTCGTGAGATTAACCGCATTTTCCTGCTGTGGCAAGACAAGTGAAACGCCGGCGTAAAGTTCTGAAGGACTTGTTATGTGGTTAAGTTTTCGCAGCAAATATGAATTGATCTGGTTTTGCCGGCTGATACTTCTCAAAGTATCACCAAAATCAACGATTTGGGTTTTTAATATTCCGTTTATCCCTTCCAAACCGGGGATGATGACCTCTGTCCCGGCAGAGATTGCGTTCGGATCAGCAATATTATTGGCGTTCATTAGATCATTTATAGAAACACCAAATTGACCAGCGATCCCTGACAGGCTGTCACCCGGTTGAATGATATAAACCGGCCCGGATGGCGGCGGGGTAGTTTGAGCCTTTGCTTCTATCGCCGGGAATAGTATGACGAAGGTAACTAATAACAGGATATAGCCTCTATATTTTTTCAAAGGAAACTTTATCTCCTTTTTTGAAATAACCATGAAGCTCTGTACTCGTTTCTATTACATATTGGGCAGGTTTTGATGCTGCATAAAATGGATGCCAGGCTTTTGCAATTACAGAATCGGTCACGGTCATTTCTGAGTTTACCCAGGTGACAGAAAGATCGGTGAATACAAAAAACATGTGAATCGCCGTATCCAGCCGGCTGTCTCGTTTCTCGACTAGTACCAAACCCTCATTTTGCAGAATATTTTTCCGAAAAGTGAAGCCTTGTAAACGAGAAAAAAACGAATCGCACCAGCGCGCCTCAATGTGTATGGGATTTGGGGATGTGATGTTAAAAACTTTTATCATATGTATAAAGTAAGAGCCATTGAAGTAAAAAAATACTTATTTATTATTACTGGTATACTATTTCTTCAATTAAAAAAGGATTTATTATTCTTCAAATATCCAGAGTAGTAATATTAACTGCATAAAACTTTAAAAAATTAATAAAATAAAGTTTACCACATCAAGAGAATTCATCACAATTATGAAGATAACGACTTGGAATGTTAATGGTATCAGGGCTGCCCTTGGCAAAGGCTTGAAAGAATGGGTGAATTTAGAAAATCCGGATGTTTTATGTCTCCAGGAAGTAAAGGCAAATTTTTCACAGCTGACAAAGGAACAGGCAGATTTCACCGGCTATACACAGGTATGGAACTCTGCACAAAAACCAGGTTACAGCGGTGTGGCTACATTTTTTAGAGAGCACCCTGTAGAAATCAATTTAGGAATGGTTGTCCCAGAATTTGATTATGAAGGTCGGGTCATCATGTCACGTCATCCAGGTTTCTTATTGTTTAATATTTATTTCCCAAATGGTCAGAGGGGTCAGGAAAGATTGGATTTTAAATTATCTTTTTATTCCCGATTATTGGAATTATGTGACGAGCTTCATAGTAAAGGCGAGAAGATTATTATCACCGGTGATTTTAATACATCCCATAAGGATATTGATCTGCGCAACCCGAGGGAAAATGAAAAGAATTCAGGCTTTTTACCTGAAGAAAGAGCATGGATTGACAGATTCCTTGAGCATGGATTTGTGGATATTTATCGAAACCTATATCCTGAAAAAGTTCAGTATACCTGGTGGGCGTACAGGCTGAACGCACGGCCCCGGAATATTGGCTGGCGGTTGGATTATTTCCTGGTAACTGAAGAATTGGTTAAAAAAGTTCAGGAAGT
>CAZBRI010000582.1:0-2079 GCA_964494055.1 uncultured Anaerolinea sp. | reverse complement strand
GAGGAGGACGAGGCGTAAACACTCAGGAGGTCGGCCAGCCGGGAATATTCAGGCTGATCAGCCTGCCGTTGGCAGATCAGGCTGGCTGGCTTTTGTTTCCTGCTCTCAGCGGGCTGGTTCTGGCGGTGTTGATGCTTGGTAAAACATCCCTCACGGGAGAGAAACAGACCGCCGTGATCCTGTGGTCAGGCTGGCTGCTTCCCATGCTATTGTATTTCAGCTTTACATCAGGATTATGGCATACCTACTACCTGGTCATGCTTGGACCAGCGGCAGCCGCCTTCACTGGTATTTTTGCCTGGTGTGCCAGTGAAATTCTTGAACACGGATTGGTCAACCGCTGGAAGCTGACAACTTCTTCCGGAAACCTGCCCCGGGAAAATAAATCCGGGCTGCTGATCATCATTTTGAGCGGCATCAGTGCGGGGATTGAGGCAGCGGTCCTGATCACCCACCCTGCACATGCTTTTGCTGCAGCCATACTCTTGATGTGTACCTGGGCTGCCGGGGTTGTAATTCTACAAAAAGGCTGGGCGAAACAATGGTTCCTGGTTTTTATGATCACCAGCCTGATGATCGGTCCCATGGTATGGTCCGGTATGACAACATTCAACCAGCAGCCCGATGTTGACCTGCCAATTGCTGGTCCATTGACCCGCAAAGGGCTGGATGGGGCAGTATTAACTGAAAATCAGCAGCTGCTCCTGGATTACCTGAATGTTGATTACAAAGAAGGGACTTTTCTTTTCGCAGTGATGGATTCACACGGGGCATCACCTTTCATTTTGGCATCCGGAAAACCTGTCTTTACATTTGGAGGTTACATCGGTGCCGATAATGTGATCGACACGAACGGGCTGGCAGCGTTGGTCGAGAGCGGTAAACTGCGTTATGTAATGGATAATAACAATTTATCAAGCAAGCCTGAAATCGCCGGCTGGGTGACAGATCACTGCAGCGCGGTGGAAGTGCCTGGCGTCGTTTCCAGGAGCATAGTGAGCAACGGCGGTCCGCGGGAGCAGGTTTTTAAAGCACTGTATGACTGCGGTGCGGAATGAATTACCGGTATCGAACCCAACAATTTCGTAAACACTTCTTAACAACTTCTAAATAACCCGTTGGTATCCTGTATTTGAAAGGAAAAACGATATGAAAATAACCAACCTTCACCGTTTATTCGTAATCATGATCATGGTCAGCCTGACTGGCTGCATGAGACCAAAACCAAATGGCCAGCCTCCGAAAAGTGCATCCCCTGAAACTGCAGTATCCAGCCCAACCCAGGCTGCAGCAGCAGTGAACACACCAGCGCAAACAGCATCAACAGAAACTGCAGCAGCCAAAAGTATTCTCAGCAGTGAAATCGTTTTAACCACTCTGCCCGGCAATTTCCAGTTTACCGAAGGGCCGGAAGTGGATGGGGGCGGGAATGTCTATTTTTCGGATGTCGATGCCGGCAAGATCTATAAATGGAGCACCGATGGCAGCCTGTCTGTTTTCATCGAAGGTCTGAGCAGCCCGAACGGGTTGATGTTCGACAAGTCCGGTAACCTGATCGCCTGTGAGGGCGGCAAGGGCAGGATCATTTCGATCGATCAGCAAGGAACAATTACAGTCCTGACTGATCAATTCAACGGGAAACGCTTCAATGAACCGAATGACCTGTGGATTGATGCCCAGGGCGGGATCTATTTCACTGATCCGGTTTACAAGGGCAGCCTGGTGCAGGATGGTCAGCATGTTTATTACATGTCCCCAGACCGGCTGAATGTAACACGCGTTACCACCGACCTCGTCCAGCCGAACGGGATCATCGGTTCAGCAGATGGCAAAACCCTGTTTGTTGCGGACCCGGGTGCCGGCCAAATATTAAGCTACACGATACTAAATGATGGCAGCCTGGCTGACAAAAAGTTATTCGTCCCATTCGGGTCGGATGGCATGGAACTGGACAGCGAGGGCAACCTGTATATCACCATTCAAAATAAGATCGGAAGAGCGTCGTGTAGGGAAAGAGTGTTCAGAGCCGTGAACAGCACGGTAGGGGGCAGATAATGAAAAAAAACAACAAACAACAAA
>CAZBRI010000581.1:0-2079 GCA_964494055.1 uncultured Anaerolinea sp. | reverse complement strand
AATATGAAGAATTCCTCTCGAAGGACTCAAATCAACAAATTCAGATTCGCATAAATATATGCAAATTTTCTTAAGTTGATAACGACAAATTAATATTATGAAAATAACATATGGAATTAACTGAGTACAATTGAAAATATGAAAACCGGTTTTTTGCGATTGGCAATTATCTTTATCCTTTTTTTCACTTCCCTGTCCATTATTCAATTTTCAACCAGTGATCTGCCGGATAATGATGGTTTTTACCATATCAAAATGGCCTGGCTGATGCGTACAGAGTCATTAAAACCAGATTTTCCATGGCTGCCATTAACCATACTAAATTCGCGAGAATTCTTCGACCATCATTTTCTATTTCATGCAGCCATGATTCCGTTTACATATGGGGACCTTGTCGTCGGTGCAAAATGGGCAGCGGTACTCTTTGGCAGCCTGGCATTTTTATCAGTTTATTATTTATTCGAAAAACAGAAAATTCCTTTTGCCTGGCTTTGGTCGCTTTGCATTCTTGGCGTTTCAGAAGGTTTTTTGTACCGTATGAGTATCCCAAGGGCACAATCGCTGTCACTGGGCATCCTGGTCCTTGGCATTGCATGGATGCTTGAAGGTAAATACCATCGATTGGCTGTGCTGTCATTTCTTTATGTCTGGATGTACGACGCATATCCGCTGATCTTGATGCTGGCAATTTTATATACGGGTGCAATCGCACTAACGGAACAAAAGCTGGATTTCCGCCCGATCATTTATACAACTGCCGGATTAATGCTTGGCAGCCTGATCAACCCTTATTTTCCATCCAACCTGATATTTGGCTACCGGCACTTATTACCAAAATTACTGGATGCAACTTCACTCAATGTCGGGAATGAATGGTACCCATATACCACGCTGCAATTGCTAAAAGTATCCCTGCCAGCTTTCATACTGGCAGCGGCAGGATTGCTCGGGATCAGTTTAAATAATCAAAAAATGAATACCAGAACCATGTTCAGTTTATTACTGGTTATGTTTTTTGGTTTGATGCTGATATTTTCAAGACGGTTCATAGAATATTTTCCTGCCTTCGTCCTGATATTTACATGCTTCTGTTTAGCCCCATATTTTGCCAAAAAAGAGGCGAGTTTTTTTGATGAAGGAATTGAAGAGATTAAATATAACAGGGCTGATTTCTGGAATGGCATATTCAGGCAGCCTGTCAACAGAATTCCAGCCCAGGGGGAAAAATTTCAGGCACGCTTTTTGTTTGTGATGCTCCTGGTATTCTGTATAACATCCAGCATATATTCCATGATGCTGACAAGAAATGACATGCAAGGCTCTTATTCTTCTCAGACTTATGCAGGTTCGGCTGATTGGCTGGTTAGGCACACCCCTGCAGGTTCCCTGGTTTTTCAATCTGATTGGGATGATTTCCCACGGCTTTTCTTTTTCGATACGCATAACACCTACCTGGCAGGATTAGATCCCGGTTATTTTCAGATATCCAACCCGGACCTGTATGCATTATGGGTAAAGATCACCAACGGGGATGTGAAGAATTTATCGGTCATAATTCCACAAAAATTTGGGGCCAGATTTATCCATACAGATCTGCGGCACACTGATTTTATCAGCGCAGTTCAACAGGATCCAAATATTCAGGAAGTTTACCGGGATAAAGATTCGATTATTTTCGAAATATTCAAGTGAGATAAATTAATCCGCCAATTATTAACTGATTTTATAGGACAATTATTAAATCTTCAAAAGGTTTATTGAGGCAATATTATTTTCATCATTTTGGAATAAAGAATCACATTTTACGATTTATAATTCAAGTATGGACACAGCCAAAATTCCCGAGCGCATCATCATAACCGGACATCCAAAACTGCTTGATTCATTGCAGGAAGCACAGAATATCTCTGCTTATTGAAAAGAGCGCGAGCTTTATTGTCCTCATGGATTTCTATATGTTGAAAAACTTTAGTAGCGTGTGCGTGCCGATGATTTTGATCGTCTGATTGCAGTCGGCGGTGACGGAACCTTGCTTCGTGCAGGTCATCTTTGTGCACCGCATGATATTCCTGTGCTGGG
>CAZBRI010000580.1:0-2085 GCA_964494055.1 uncultured Anaerolinea sp. | reverse complement strand
AGGGTGGTCTAGTTCATTCAAACAGTTTTGCACCAAAGCGTCTATCGCTTGAGGGCAGATACTCAGCTCGTGCTTGGCAATATGCTGCGCCATATTCAATGCTAGGCGTTTCAATGGATTGAAGAACTGGTCAATGCTTTATCTGTTTATGAAAAGAACCGAGATCAATATCCGGCATTAAAGGACTTTATGCCTGAAATAGTGAAGGTCCAGAACAATTTATTCTAATTTTGGCAATTGTTAATACTGGATTGCATAATGATTTCTTTTAATATGATAATCCTTTGCATCGCCGCGCTGGCAGCCGGTTTCATCGATGCCATCGTCGGGGGGGGCGGACTCATTCAAACCCCGGCAGTGCTGATCACCCTGCCCGATCATTCGGTTGCCACCCTGCTGGGAACCACGAAAATCCCCTCTTTTTCAGGAACCTCTTCAGCAGCTCTGCAATATGCCCGGCGCGTAAAACTGCACTGGAAACTTTTGCTTGTCCTTTGCGTGATTGCCCTGCTGGCTGCCTATGCAGGCTCAAAAACCGTTTCCATCATCAGCAACTCGTTTATGAAACCTGTCATTTTCGGGGTCCTGATCGCGGTTGCAATGTATACTTACACGAAGAAGGATTTCGGAACGACCACCACCACCCGGAAAACACCATTGCAGGAGTTCATTTTAGGCGGGCTGTTTGCGCTTATAATCGGTTTCTATGACGGGTTTATTGGCCCCGGGGCGGGAAGCTTCCTGGTACTGTTTTTTATCAGCGTTCTTGGCTTTGACTTCCTGAAAGCAAGTGCGCATGCCAAATTTGTCAATGTCGCCACCAACACCGGCTCTATCATCTGCTTTGCCGGAACAGGCCATATCCTTTATCATTTTGCCATCCCGATGGCGGTATGCAATTTCACCGGTTCGCTGCTGGGCGCGAGACTGGCCATCCTGAAGGGAAACAAGTTTATCCGTATCTTTTTCCTGTTTGTGGTGGCTGCAACAATCATCCGGTTTGGATATGATATCTTTTTCAGGGCATAGCGTTCCAGAGATGTTATCAATAATTAAAACGTTATTTCGTTAGCTGTATAGAGATAACCATCACACTTGTTGAAGTGTGAAATGGTAATGACTGTAATACTTTTATGAGAATATTTTAAAAGTAATATATTACCTAGCAATAACCTTTTTTATTATATTAGCGACAATATCCAATTTTAACCTAAAATAATAAGTCATGAAAAAAATTACGCTCTTTGTGATCTTGGCAATTGCATTCTCCGTTGAGGCTATTGCTCAAAAGGAATCAAACTCCGGTACTGACATTCCTCCGATGGAGTCAAAAAAAATTGCGATTGGCGGTAATCTGGGTTTTGATTATCAGCAACAAAAAGAAGAAGGCGGGAGCTCATTAGCAATCATTAATGTTTCGTTTCTCCCGGAGGTAGAAGGTTTTCTGACATCAAAGTTCTCGATCGGTGGCACTATTGGTTATAAGGGCTCAATTCCAAGTGGAGATTATCAAACTAAAACGACCTCACATTCATTTATCGTTGGCCCCTATGTGAAAGAGTATTTCAGCATGGGAAACCTTGTAGCTTTTTTCCTAAAAGAAAACCTGGAGATGTCTGTATCTTCGCTTAAATATGAATCCGGGAACAATTCATCAAAGGCCACAGGATTTGGCCTGGGGTTAGGACTTAGCCCGGGATTCGTAATAAAATTATCTTCAAAAGTTCATTTTGAAACCACTTTCGGACTGTTTGGATTGTCCATTGCAAGAGCTTCCAACGAAAATTACACAATGTCCCAAACAAATGTTTCATTTAAAATCAATCCTTCAGCCATTCAGTTTGGCGCGAAATTTAATCTCTGAAAAAAGAGCACATAAAATTTAATCTAGGTAATTGAGAGATATTGAAACGAATGAAATTCGAATTTCGCCATTTCGCTACCTCGCTACCTAATCATGGCAGACCACCAGTTTTCCTGTTGTTGCCTTGTCGGTAAACAATGCTTTTACATAGTACATCCCATTTTGCAGGAAGGTAAGGTCCACATGTGATTCGGATACAAATGACTTCGAAGAGCTAAAGA
>CAZBRI010000579.1:0-2106 GCA_964494055.1 uncultured Anaerolinea sp. | reverse complement strand
GAGATAGCTTCAGGTGACTGGAGTTCAGACGTGTGCTCTTCCGATCTACTGATTCCGCAGGGTATGTACCACATCCAGGTAACCATCAGCGGGATCCGCCAGACGGTTCAAATCTGTATCGACATTCCCTGTTTCCGAGTAAAAAACTTCAGCAGTATGGACAAGCCGCAGGCGGGGTTTAATTCCTGAATTCGCGTAGGCGGTATTGGTTTCAGTTACCGCCAGGGCGATTCGAGCTTTCATGGCCTTAATGGCATCCACCCCATTCGTTGGGTTTTCACCACTCAGGGCCGCACTTGTATAAACCACCAGGACATCAATGACTGCGCCGCTGTCACCTGATGATTGGCTGTTAACAAGCTGGGATACCGGTTTGCCAACCGGAAGTTCCCCCGGATAGTCATCAATTAATTTTGATTGGTCGATTTGTATCACTTTATACAGACCGCTTCCGGCATATGACACTTCATACACCCCGCTGGTGGAAGAAATATGGGCGATGAAGGTGCCGTTCACATCCACCATCTCGAAGCTGCCGTTGTTGACATCCAGGAGTGAACCGGTCCAGATTTTGGTCTCACCCTGAGTAACGGTTTTTACCTGTCCTGTGAAAGAGGCATCCGGGAAGAGGTTAAAAGTAATTTCCGGCAGGCTGGCAGTACTGAGTGCATCACCTTTTTTATCCAGCAGTAAATCGGTATTAAAGGTGACCATGCGCGAGCGGCTGACAGCAGCAGGGTTGGGTCCAGTATCAGCAGCACTTATCCCTGCATCGCTGAATAGCTCAGGTCCGTTGGATTTGGCCTGTACAATACCGCTCCCGCTGATTATGGAAGCAGTCAGCACGATGGTCAAAAGTGCTTTTTGAATTGAGAACAATAAACCAGTTTTATAACCCATGTTAAATCTCCTTATATTCTGATGTTTATTGGTTGTTGTACTTTGTTCGCGAACAAAAGGTTTTTCCCTTCACCAGCTGAACGGTGATTCCGGTTAACCTCAAATGTTTGGAATAATCGATTTTTCATGATTGTTTGACCCTCAATAAGCTGCAGTCTGGCCCAATGACCAATTAACACGCCTGCAAAGTACACCCGGGTGCAGATAACGAATTTTATAGTTTTGCAATATTCCAGGGCATCTACCGCTTACCCTGGCGCCATTCATGTACAAATTACTGTCATGGTAGGCAAAAATTGCCATATTTCTCAAGATTGATATTTATAAAAGTTGTCCCCGGTTACCGATAAATTGTGCAATGCTTAGACGAGTATATTCTTTCGATTGGTTTTATACTTGCAAATTTTGGTGGTGCTGTTTTGATTTATAAAAAGGCGCCTTTGACATTGACTTGTTCAGATTGTACCCCGTGTCGAAAGGCAGATTAAAAATCTAAAACCATCAAAAAAAAGGATAAAGCTTGATAAATTCTTCAATATTTCATTAAGGCTTCATACCTGATGGCATAGGTATGAACAGTGATATTGTCTAAAAATTTAATTTTTTTTATTTTACTCCAGGCATTGATAATTGAAAAGGATAAATCATAGAATAATCCTCGGATTACAAAATCTTAGCCCGCCTGAATTCTTTCATCCAATTCCATAGTATAGTATCACTATGACTTCTTCAACAGCAGATTTTCTTCAACGTCTCAAACTGTTTGTCGAGAAAGAATCTGATACTCAGCGCCAGGCTTTGTATGCACAGCTGGCATATTCTCTGGATGAACGGGTGGCAAGGGGCTGGGCGATTGAGGGGCTGAGTGTGCTTCACCTGGAAAAAGAATTGCTGCGCATGCAGTGCAGTACAAATAATTCCCGTTTTCGTGAAGGGGACCTGGTACTGCTTCACCGCGGAGATCCGCATGGCGAGATCATCCTGCACATGGACCTTTACCTGGATAATGAGACCGAACTGGAGCTTTCCCTGGTGAGGGGCAACCCGGAATATCTCAAGCTGTTTACGGATGGCTGGATTCTTGACCAGGATTGGTTCGATTCAAGTCCCTTTTATCTTTCTGCCCTGGATACCGCCGCAGATTCACTGCGCGGGAGGTCGATCATTCTGCCCCTGCTCCAGGGTTCACTGATACCGAAAATTGAT
>CAZBRI010000578.1:0-2109 GCA_964494055.1 uncultured Anaerolinea sp. | reverse complement strand
CCTGGAGGCAGCTGCTGTGGATCATGAAATTAGTTTTAAAGATCATCAGCGGGGATCGTCCCCATTAAACCAGGATTGTTTTATTTTTTTTCTCAGACACCGGTTGGTTTCAACGGCTCCCAGTCATAATCGGGGGAGGCACCCCAGCTGCCGCCGTAGAAGTTACCGAGGCCGTCTTTCCAGTACTGGTCGTATCCATAAGGGACTTTGTAGGTTTCACCGCTGGAGGTTGTCACATTCTGGACGCCCATCGTGGCATTCTGGCGCATCTCGGAGTAGCGGCTGTCGTTGGCATGCCGTTCCCAGTAGCCGCCGGTGATGATATTGCTGGTCTCGCTCAGGGTCTGCGAGATCTGGTTCAGGCGGTTATGGATGTCGCGCTGCGAAGCCTGGGCGTGCTGAATGGCGATCTGGTCGCTGCGATTTCTTTCATTGGCGTGCCAGGCGGGGTTGTGCTGGAGGGTATCCAGGATGCCGCGCAGGATCGGTTCCATCACGGGGTACGAATCCGAGGGGGCGCGGTAATACGTTTCGAGCCGGCCCTGCCAGCCGCCTCCGGCCATGACGGCACCCACCCCAGAGACCATGCGCTGGGTGAGCACGCGGGTGGATTGGCGCATTTCGAGGTCATTTCCGGTGTATTCGGTGATCATGTCCGCGGCAGTCAGTTCGAGGCCGGCGGTATCGTAACCCAGGGCGCGCCAATCGGAAACAGTCATTTCAGCCATATCCGGCCGGTTGGTGACCGAGATGATTTTCAGATCGGGAGCATTCTGTTTCATGGCAGGCGCGATCGTTTTCACGCAAAATTCATCCGCCCGCATAAAAGCGCTGGAGGCGTTTGAGCCCAGTAAACCAAGCAAGCCGCCCATGGCCGGCCGGTTGAAGAACCAGGTTTGGACCGGCATGCCGGCTGAGATGATGCCGGCGGTATCAGTGGATGTTGAAAAATAAGGCATGGCGATGCCATCCGGCCTGCTGCGGTTTACCCCGCCCTGGAAGAGCCAGCCTTTTGGGATGCTGGCGAAATAAGAAAATTCCGGGTCCTGCACCGGCTGCCGTTCCATGCTCTGGTACGGGACGAATGTGCTGAGCATGGTGCTCAGATCCTGCGCGAGTGCCTGGGTACGGTCTGCCGGTGCGCTGTAGCCGGAGATGGATGCGTTCAACCCGTTCACCAGTACATTCCACGAGCCTTCAACAATCTGACCATATTTTGTGCCGCGGCTGCGAACTGCCACACGGTTGGAATTTGGATTGGCGTTCTTTTGTACCTCGACCTGCATTGTTGGATTGCCATCCTGCAGCATACTGCCAAACCAGCGGGCAAGCTGATGAGCTGTGCCTGGAGCGGGCAGATGAAAAGGCCAGATGGCAGCCCGGGTCATGCCAGGGGGATCCAGCCGGACAGTGATGCAGCCGTGATTGGTTTCCACGAACCAGCCCTGCGGATGGCCAATCCGGAAGCCGTGCCAGACGTCGTCGTATGAGATCCAGCCGGCCGGGATGGGCGGTAGCTGCGCGGCATGAGGGCTTTCAGACTCGGAAGGGTTGGAATGATCAAAACCGACGCCGCAGTATGGGCAGTCAGGGGTATTCACTTTGAGCGGTGCTCCGCATTGGGGGCAGGTCATTGCACGCATCAGCATATCCTCCGTACCGGCAGACAACGAATGATAGGTTGATTATAGCACCCGGGAAACCAGGCAGGTTTCGGTAATATTTTGGTACTTACAATGACTTAGAACATATTATGGTTCTTTTACCTTTTTTCAATATTTGATTCAAACGTAAGTTTGCTTTGCTTGTGCCTGTTTTGCTATAATGATCTTATTATGTTTGCAATTATTGGTATTTTTTCTACTCAAACCCTAATGTCATAAGGCAGAAAAAGGAGATACTCCAATGGACAGGTTAAAGCGCATGCAGCTCTGGGGTGAAAACGAGGATGACGACAGCCTGGTGGTGGAGATCCTGCAAGGAATGAAGACTGCGACCGCCTGTAAAGCAGATATTTATAATGAAGCAGAAGGGGAATTCGACGATGGCGGGTGGCCTATTAAATTGATTTATACAAGCATTTATTAAAGGTTTTCGGAATAAAATTCC
>CAZBRI010000577.1:0-2123 GCA_964494055.1 uncultured Anaerolinea sp. | reverse complement strand
GACTGGAGTTCAACGTGTGCTCTTCCGATCTCCAGGTCATGGGTGACGAGGCCGATGGCGAGCCCGAGGCTGGCTTGAATACGTTTGAGAAGTTCGAGTACCTGGGCTTGAATCATCACATCCAAAGCTGTTGTTGGTTCATCAGCAAACAGGAGATATGGGGAACAACTCAACGCCATGGCGATCATCGCCCGCTGCCGCATTCCGCCCGAATATTGATGCGGGTATTGGTTTCTGCGTTCCCTGGCAATACCCACCAGGTCCAGTAATTTATCCACTTCCTGGTCGGCCTGCCCCTGTTCCATTAACCCGTGTAACAGGATAGCCTCACGGATTTGTTCACCGACTTTTGTGACCGGGTTCAAGGCATTCATGGCACCCTGAAATATGATAGCAATATCCTTCCACCGATGTGTGCGCATTTCTTTTACAGAGAGTCCGAGCAGATCCACCCCGCGAAATAATACCTGTCCGGATGTTATGCGCGTAGTTGATGGCAGCAGCCGCATGATCGATAAAAGGGTCGTGGTTTTTCCGCAACCAGATTCACCCACCAATCCCAGGGTTTGTCCCGGGAAAACTTCAAAAGAAACATCATCCAGTGCTCTGGAAACCTGCCCTTCCACACTGACATATTCAACAGAAAGGTGACTGACTTTCAGCAAAGGAACTTTTAGATCAATATGTACAGCTGCAGGTACATTGTTTTCACCAGGCAGCTCTGCAGCTGCCTTCTCAGAAAGAATTTTTTGTTCGGGTTCCAGGTTATGCCCGGATAGCCTGGGATTGAGCATTTCCTCAAGGACATTCCCCAATAGAACACAGCCCAGTGAAACCCATATGATCGCCAAGCCGGGTGGGAGAAAAAACCACCAGGCACCATTCGTCACCGCATTTCGATCAAATGCGAAATTAAGCATGGTTCCCCAGGATGGTCTGGTGGGGTCACCCAGGCCAAGAAACGCCAGGCCGGATTCGACCAGTATGGCAGTAGATAAAAGCAATACTGAGTCCGCAACGATTAAGGGCATGATCTGCGGCAGGATATGCTTGAGAATAATGTGAGTATCGCCTGCCCCAATGGCCCTTGCACGGGCAACGAATTGACGTTCTTTAATGGTCAATACCTGTGACCGGATCAATCGGGCAGTACTGGTCCAATACAAAAGACTGATTACCAGGATCAGGATCACCTGTGGTGAAATCTTCAAATCCAGCTGCCTTACCGTTGCAACCAGGATCAGCATCAGGGGTAGATCCGGGATCACCAACAAAATATCTGTGACCCTCATCAAAAACGTATCTATCTTCCCGCCAAAATAACCTGCCAGGATACCCAAAAAGCTTCCGATAAATGCTGATATAAATCCCGCCATGAAACCGACGGTGAGTGAAATCCTCGCTCCAAAAATCAGTTGTGACCAAACATCCCGGCCGGCATCATCCGTCCCTAGCGGAGCATGCAGCAAAGGCGAGGCAAAGGTCATCGCATGCCCATTTGCATCCCTTACAGTGGTTGTAATATCAGTTGTTGCCAGCAAGGGGGCAAAAATCGCTGCAAGGAATGCAGTGGTCACCAAAAACGCCCCGATAATCCCCATAGGGTTCCGGCTGAATGTTTTCCAGAAAATGGAAAGATTTCTCTTTAATGTAACAAATTGGTCGCCCATCTCCGGTTTTGTCCTGATCAAACCGCTTTTACTCGCGGATCCAGGTATGTGTATAAAATTTCAGCCAGCATATTCGCAGCAATCACACTAATGGCTAATAACAAAAAGGCTCCCTGTAATAGTGGATAATCCTGCTTGGCCAGGGCTGTCTGAAATAATTTCCCCAGGCCATCATAAGAGAAGACTGTCTCAACATAAATCGCACCGGATACTGTGAAGCCCAAATTTAAAGCGATCATTGTGACAAGCGGAAGCATGGCATTTTTCAAAGCATGCTTTCTGAGAACCAGCCAGTCACTCAACCCTTTTGCCCTGGCAGTTAGAATATAATCCTCGCTCAACACATCAAGGATAGAAGACCGCATAATGAGCATGTATTCCCCGAGATAAAGAATGGTCAATGTCAAAGTAGGCAGGATCAAATGATGTGCCACATCCGGAAGCACCATGTAA
>CAZBRI010000576.1:0-2130 GCA_964494055.1 uncultured Anaerolinea sp. | reverse complement strand
GGGCATTGGCTTCAGCTTTTGGCTACTCCGCGATGGTGGTCATCAGCCGGCAGCTGGCAGGTAAGTATCACCCTGTGCAGCCTTTTGCGATAGGGTTGGGTTTTGGCGCGATACTGCTGCTGTTCACCGCCAGTTTAAACGGCCTGGTCATAAGTTATTCACCCATTGGCTGGGGGCTGTTGATTTACCTCGGGCTGTTCCCAACCGCCCTGGCATTCGGGATATTCCTGGCAGGCATGGAACACACCTCAGCTACAGCAGCCAGCATCATAACCCTTCTCGAACCGTTGACATCGGCAGTCCTGGCTGCCATATTATTCAAGGAACACCTGGGAGCGATGGGAGCCCTTGGGGCAGGTCTGCTGCTGGGTGCCATCCTGCTCCTGTGGCAAAAGAGGGAGCAGTCGGCTATTGTTCCTGCCGGTTGATTAATCAAGGGTAATTATTTATGAAGAAAAACCTGTTCGACGATCTTGAAGAAATTTACAGCCGGCCTGAGCCGTTTGCTTATTGCACGGTCAGTGATCTCTGGACCGATGAGTATACTTCCCGGCAGATGCTAAAATTCCACCTCGATCCAAACTCGGACCTGGCCAGCAGGAAACACTCCTTTATAGATAGGTCCGCTGAGTGGGTAACCAGACGGTTTGGGCTTGGACCTGGCAAGAGTGTGATCGATCTTGGATGCGGGCCCGGGCTTTACACGCAGCGGTTGGCAAAAAGCGGTGCAAGGATCACCGGGGTGGATTTTTCAAGCAGTTCTATCCGTTTTGCCAGGAAGTCAGCCCTATCACAAAAGTTGAAAATTAATTATCTTCAACAGGATTACTTAACCCTGAAATTAACGGAAAAATTTGACCTGGCTATGATGATCTACTGTGATTATTGTGCTCTCAGTCCGGATCAAAGAAAGCAGCTGCTGGAGGTTGTCTGTTCCCTGTTGAAACCTGGCGGCAGCCTGCTGCTCGACCTGCATTCGTATAGCCGATTTGATGAGATCCGGGAAACCAGAAGCACGGAGCAAAATGACCCGGGGAACTTCTGGTCTGCCGGAGGAAATTTGGTGTTTCAAAACACGTACAAATATGAAGTTGAACATGTCACACTGGATAAGTACACCATTATTGAACCTTCGCGTACCAGGGTAATTTATAACTGGCTGGCACACTTCACCTCTGAATTGATCCGAACTGAATTTGAAGGCGCAGGATTGTTAGTCACTGAGGTGCTGGGAAATACTGCAGGTGATGAATATGATCCGATCGGCAGCGAGTTTGCTGTGATTGCTTCACCTGATTGAAATAAGGGTTAGTTAATAAACGATATATTTATTTTCAACAATTGCTGTAAACGGCCGGGCAGTCATGAATTGTTTGCAGAATTTTTATTTCACATCAACAACCGGTATAATTTTTACGGAGAATTTTGAATTATGGATACTCAATTAATTGGAAAGACGGTGCTTATAACCGGCGGGACAGGCGGAATCGGGAAGCAGACTGCAATTGCCCTGGCAAAAATGGGGGCAAGGTTATTTATAAGCGGCCGGTCGGTAGAGAGCGGGAAAGCGGCGGTGGAGGAGATCATTTATAAAAGCGGAAATAACCAGGTTGATCTGCTGGCTGTTGACCTGCTCGTTCAAAAAGGAGTTCACTCACTTTTCAGCCAGCTGGCTCAGCGCGTGGACAGGCTGGATGTTCTGATCAACAATGCCGGTCTGGCAGCCCAGAAGCGTGTCATCACAGTGGACGGTGTTGAAGCCAATTTTGCGATGAATGTATTGACGCCATACCTGTTAACTCAGTTGTGCATGGACCTGCTGATGGAAAGCGGTCACGGGCGGGTGATCAACCTGGCTGGCGGCGAAGCCCGGGGTTCCATAGAGCTGGATAACCTGCAGGCTGAGCGGTCATTCCAGGGATTGGTTTCCTATTCACATGCCAAACTGATAATGATGGCCATGTCGCTGGAATTTGCTGCACGCCTGCGGGGTGTACCGGTGACGGTCAATGTGTGTTATCCCGGCCAGGCCAGCACTGCCATGACGCGTTCGGTAACCAGGGAGATGCTCCCTGGCTGGATGGCTGTCCTGTGGCCGGTTTTCAAATCATTGATCCGGGAGGATGGGGG
>CAZBRI010000575.1:0-2134 GCA_964494055.1 uncultured Anaerolinea sp. | reverse complement strand
GTGATGCCAGGTGTGTTCAACCGGTATACGCTTCGTGCGTCCATATTTTGTGTTCACTTCCACAAAAGGTTCCGGAACACGCTGCAGGATTATTTCATCTTTGGCTTCGAGTTCCAGCAGGGCCTCATGTATATCATGCGTTCGGGCAAGGTTCGGGTCACGCTGCACAGAGTGCGATTTTCTTTCCAGTATTTCTTCAACTGTTGTTTGTTCTGTCAAGGTCTTTCTCCGTTTTAACCAGTCCATTCAAAAAAATCTTTATTTGCTTAATCTTGAAATTAGCCTGGAAAATAAGCATAATGGCCCAGGATTATTCTTATCCTTCTTCAAGCTCTTCCTGCATAATATCGGCCAGGAGATCATGCAGGCCTTCATCCACATCCTTGATGATTTCCATGCTGCCCGTTTCGAACCAGATGGTGTAGAGTTCCAACAGGGTCTTTCGGTCAACCTTCCAGGCAGCATCTTTCACGCCGCGGATCGATTCCACCGGGATGGCTTGTTTCCATACCGGCATATTGGCAGCAAAATTCTGCACCCATGGTCCCCAATCTGCAAATAGCTCCGCCTGCAGCATATCAGGCGAGACCTGATTCCCTTTAAGCATTACTTTATAAATCACACGGCTGTAACCCTTCAGTACATCCTTAGTCTCCTGCAGGCCGCTTTTGACAGCCGTCTCACGCAGCAATGTCACCAGCCCCCCGGGATTGTTTTGCCGCGGGCAGCGAACACAGGAAAAACATTGCGCGCAGTTCCAAATGTCTTCAGCGACAATGTCATAGATCCGTTCAACATCTTCGCGGGCCATAGCCTGGGCAATAACCCGCGGGCTGTAATCGTAAAACCGTGCCGAGGGACAGGCCGAGACACAGATGCCGCATTCATAGCAGCCATAAAGAAATTCATGGTATCGAGGATCATTCTTTGTTTCGAAAAATAAACGTTCCTTCACTTCATATGGAACATCCGGATGACGATTTTCTGATTTTCCAGGATTCCAGTTTTCTAAAGTAGTTGGCATTTTGCCTCTTGAGAATAATTACTGATAAGCGGTTTCATAACTCAATACCGCAGGATTTAGAAAGATATGACTGCATCTGCACGAACAGCCATATCATTGAATGCCGCCCCGCCGATCATTTCTACCCCATCGATCAGGTCCCCCAGAACATACCCGTGCAAATCGAGAGAAGGCTGGCATACAAGCAGGCGGACGCCAAGATCAAGCGCCTGGTCAATGAAAAATTTTATTTCTTTTCCGTTACCGCCCTTGCGAGGAATAATAATCTTTTCACCATTGCTTTTTTCCAGGCACTGAGGACCATTCATGGTGAAATAGATGCACACCTCGTTATCCATGGCAGCACCAGCGGTTGCCAGGAAGAACGGAGTGGCTGTCCGCTCCGGGTCATTTTCGCCATGAGTTTGGACGTAAAGAATTTTTTTTGTTTCCGGATCGTTAGTTTTCCACATTGTGAACCTCACTTACTGCTATAAAATAAAGTAACGATTTCGCCAATATATTTGCCAAAATCGTTACTTTATTAAATATTAGATAAATAATTGGACATCCGCCTCTGACGCATATTCCAGGAATGTTGCAGCTCCGCCGATTTCACATTCTTTAATGAAATGATCGCGTTTGAAGCCGAAAACGTCCATTGTCATTTGACAGCCGATCAGACGAACATCCATATCCACACAGGACTGTCGAAGTTCTTCAATTGATGCAACTCCCTTGTTTTCGAATGTTTGCTTCATCAAAGTGGTTGCCAGGGCATTAAAACCAGGGACATTTGACATGATCAACTGCGGAATCGGCCAATTGATATTCTGGAAGCCTTCAGACCCGAAAGGCATTTTCATCGGCATGGCCGGGTTCCCGACCGGTGTTACTTCAGCGGAGAGCTGCGGTTTTAAAAGGGTAAGTCCATAAAAGGTAAAGAAAATGCCAACTTCCCAGCCCATCGAAGCAGCAGCACTTCCCAGAATAAATGGCGGGTATGCCCAGTCCAGGGTACCCTTGCTGGCTATCAGTGCTAATCTTTTTGGTGCATTTGGATCTGATTTAGACATAACGACCTCAAATATTGTTTATTGAATGAAATTATTTTTTGCGTAGAAGGAATAC
>CAZBRI010000574.1:0-2142 GCA_964494055.1 uncultured Anaerolinea sp. | reverse complement strand
CGGGCTGCGCTACCGGGGGGTATCTGCCGGCGGTGTCAAAACCCGGGTGACGCACTGGCTGACGCGCCTGGGCATTGAAAAACTCGCGGACCGGCCGGCTTCCAGGCTTTCGGGCGGGGAGGCGCAGCGGGTCAGTCTTGCGCGGGCTTTCGTGATCGAGCCTGAGCTGCTGCTGCTCGATGAACCTTTCAGCGCACTGGATTCGCCCACCCGTCAGCGCCTGTTATCAGATCTGAGATCCATTCTGGCTGAAACAGGCACAACCACTATTTTCATCACCCATGATTTCAAAGACGTGGAACAGATGGCCAACCGTGCGGCACTCATGCTGGATGGCAGGATCGTTCAGAGCGGCACACCGCAGCAGGTTTTTGATCATCCGGTCAGCGAACAGGCTGCCGGCTTTTTGAAAATGTGATCCATATTTCATTTTTTCCCGCAGGGCGGCATTGTTGTATAATTCTTAATAAGTGAAACATAAACCTTCTGTCCTTTTCACCCGTTTTGCCGGGTGTGACATGCCCCGGCTGATCTGATTTACTTTCCCGGGATGATCCGCATTTGATACGAAAGCGCTGGACTGATGCCTGAATTTCTTACCCTGCTGGCCCCCGATGAAGCCCGCGAGCTCTTTTTTTCTCACATTCAACCCGGCAGCATGCCGGCTGAGAGTATTGAAACTGTACACGCTCTCGGGCGTGTGACCGCTGAAGCTGTAATTGCCCCCCATTCCCTGCCTGAATTTATCCGGTCCACTGTTGACGGCTATGCCGTGCGTGCCAGGGATACCTACGGTGCCTCGGATTCGCAGCCCGGTTACCTGTCCCTGATCGGGGAAATTCCGATGGGAATTGCCCCGGCCCTCAGCCTTTCAGCCGGTCAATGCTGCCTGATACACACCGGCGGCATGCTGCCGGATGGCTCTGACGCGGTGATCATGCTGGAGAACACACAGCCTGTCTCAACAGGTGACCAGGCGAAAGCCGGTGCCGTGCTGGAAATATACCGCCCGGCTGCTTCCGGGGAGAACCTCATCCTGGAAGGGGAAGACGTCAGGCAGGGGCAGGCTGTCATCCCGGCCGGCCGGCGCTTGAGGCCGGCGGAGATCGGCGGATTGATGGCACTCGGCATCACGCAGGTGCTTGCCGCTGCCATACCCCGTGTTGGATTGATCTCATCCGGTGATGAACTGTGTGACCCGGCGCAAAGCACCCTTCCCGGGCAGGTTAGGGATGTCAATGCGTATAGCCTTGGTGCTTTGATCACCAGCTGCGGCGGCGAGCCTGTTTACTACGGCATCGTGCCGGATATCCGCTCAGAATTGGAAAGCACTACCCGTAAAGCCCTCGCTGAATGTGATGCCGTTCTCATCACAGCCGGCTCGTCTGCCAGCACGCGTGATATGACGGCAGAAGTGATCGGGCTGCTGGGTGCTCCCGGGGTGCTGGTGCACGGCATTAACAGCCGGCCCGGAAAACCAACCATCCTGGGTGTGTGTGACGGTAAACCTGTCATCGGTCTGCCGGGCAACCCGGTCAGTGCGCTGGTCAATGGCTGGCTGTTTGTTAAACCCCTTATCGAAAGACTATTGGGCCAATCCCGCAGCCTGAGGCCGTCTGTTCAGGGCCGTTTGACCGTTAATGTCCCCTCGCAGGCCGGCCGTGAAGACTGGATTCCTGTCAGGCTGCTGCCGGCAGCTGCAGGTAAATCAACTGCTGGTTATGATGCGGTACCCATTTTTGGCAAAAGCAATCTCATCTTCAACCTGGCTGATGCCGATGGATTGCTGCGCATCCCGCCGGATATCACCGGTTACGAAGCGGGTGTCATCACTGATATTTTCCTGCTCTGATCACGCTCAGCAGCCGCATCCCGCATTAATCCATTCAAGGACGCTCATCCCATGTCTATCTACCTTCACGATATTCCGCTCGTAACAGCGCTTGATGTTTTTCAGCAGCATTTAGATGAAGCGGGTCTGTGGAAGACACTCGGGATCGAAACGATTCCGCTGGACCAAAATGCCCTGGGCCGGGTGCTGGCTGAACCGGTTTGGGCCAGGATCTCATCCCCGCATTATCACGCCTCAGCCATGGATGGTTTCGCTGTCAGGGCGGAAAATACCGCCGGAGCTTGTACATG
>CAZBRI010000573.1:0-2144 GCA_964494055.1 uncultured Anaerolinea sp. | reverse complement strand
GTTACAATCCTGGCAACCTGAACACCGCCCTGCAGGTTGTTAACATCGGCAGTGTGAGCTGAAGCCAGTTGTGAAGTGAAAGAGGATTTTTGCTCAGGGGTGAAGACAACATCCTGGCGCTGATAAGGACCGCCCTTTTCAGTGCGCGTGGTTTGAGCATTCGCAATATTATTTGAAATGAGGTCGAGGCGAAGCCGCTGTGCGGTCAGGCCGGATGTTCCGATACGAAGTGATTCCCAGAAACTCATAATATGCTCCTTGACAGTCTGATAATATCAAAGCCAGGGCATATCGGCTGTAAAACCGGTGTGAAGTTAAAATAAAAAATATGTGAAGAAAACCTTCAAAACACCTATCCTGGCAGGATAAGGCGTTTTGAAGGTTCTCTTTTGTGTTCTGCGAAAGGGGTGTTTCCCTTTGGGAGCTATATGAGTGTTTGCGAATTTTTTGATGTTACCTGCTGCCCGTTACCGGTAAAGTTTTTTGGGCAGCAGGTGTTTACCAATAAAAAATTATCACGCAGAGATGTTACCAAGCGAAGTCTGGTAAGCGGGCGGGGTGTTGATGGCCATTTGGCGGGCAACGATGGTCTGTTCGGTGACTTTCCAGGCATCCCGTAATTCGGTGAGGGTATGGATAGCAGAGCCATAATCGCCCTGCCGGATGGAATCCAGGCACCACTGGTAAAGGCGGAAAAGACCGGTTGACACTTCGGGGTAATTCAGATCAAGCGCATCACGCAGGGCGGAGATAGTGGTGGTCGCCTTGCTGAAGTCTTTTTGTTCGCAGGAACGGATAGCCAGGTCATAGGTCATAATGACGAGGCGAAGCGGGCTGGCGCCCATGACATCCTGTTTCCGGTATTGACTGTGATAAGCTGCTTGATACATGGTTGTACTCCTTTGATCAATTCGTCGACTTTCATAAATAGTTTCGACAATAATTATTTTTTCTGTAGGGCCAGGCCATTAATTCCGCATAAAAAATTCCGGGTGACAGCCTGGCAGGCTGCGGGGGTCAAGCAAGCAATTTGAGCAGGTCGCCAGCCTTGAGATTGTTGACATCGGTGGGTGGAATGGAACGCATGATGCGCCGTGAAGCGCGGTCAACCACGTAGACCGTGATGTCGTTGGTCTTTTTATCGACCATAAATCTCAAGAAAGTATCTGAGTTGGTGACCGGCAGCAGGCTTTGCTGTTTTTCATCCGGCTTCGCGGTTTTTGCGGCAGCTTCTTCCTTTACAGGTTGATTTGCTGCAGCAGCCGTTGTGTCAGATGTTTTGTAAAGCTGGTTCTGGAATAGCTGGTACATTGCGGTACCAAGTTCACTATCCGCTGACCCGACACCTTGAAGAGTCATGTCTGCCATATCAGGTTCCTTCCTTTCCGGGATCCTCAAAAATCCTTTTTTGAGGGGCTGTTTACAGCCGTTTGGTGTTTGCGATTAAGTACTTCTGTTCGTTCTACTAAATATATTCGGCTGAGGCGGGGAAAACTGAAGGAGATTGGCATTAATTTCATGTAAATAATTTTTGTGGATTTTTTTCTCGGAGTGCGCGCGCAAAAAATCCACTTGCCAGGCAGACCCGGGATGGGGCGGCTGGCGGTGGGTATTTATTACTTGCAAGAATTATTCTGAATCTTGAGGGAATTGCTTCACCCGGAAGTACACCGGGTTCGCAATGACATAGCGGGCGGGAGGGGAGTGCTTCACCAGGAAGTACACCGGGTTCACAATGACATGGTATGCAAGATTGACTGCTTCGATAGAGGGCGGGGCAGCGGGGGGATTTTGGCTGGGTGACACGCTGGTTAATGCAAAAAAAACTATTCCCCGAATAGTGACGTTATTATTCCTTGAAATAAGTGAATATCAAGACAGCCTGGAAAGCCGTTCAGGCTGTCAGTTTTAACAGATCGCCTGCCTGCAGCTTGGAAAGTTCGGATGATGGAATGGAACGGATGACTTTTTTGGACTGGCGGTCCACGACAAAGACTGTCACATCATTCGTTTTGTCATCAACGCGGAACTGTAATGATACATTGGACGAATTCCCGACCAGCGGTGCAGAAGGGGTCTCGGCTGCCCGGGCGGGTTTATTATCCTGGACGACGGATTTATCCGGAACGGCTGCCGCCTGCCTG
>CAZBRI010000572.1:0-2149 GCA_964494055.1 uncultured Anaerolinea sp. | reverse complement strand
GCGCAGGACTTCACCGGCCCGGGCGGGGTAGATGTTGTTGCCCATGTATCCGATTGTTGTGATGGGGAACATGGTGCCCGTAGGGATGGCTTTGATGGGTTTGAGGAGGTAGTGCCAGCGCCAGGCGCGGACCCAGACGCCGACGAAATAGAAGGCAATGCCGGGGATGATCCACCAGTAGTTGGCGCGGCTGATGACGCTCCAAAATTCTCCGAGACGCAGACCGCGCAGGGAAATCCAGACAAAGAAAATAGAAATGATTACGCCGAGCCAGAATTGCCATTTTTTCATAGTAGATAGATTTTATCATGATGGAGAAGGGGAAAATATGGAATGAATTTGGGATAAGGATGGGACAATTTTTTGAAAAAAAGGAGGAGCGTTTTTCAGCTGCAACGATAGTGTTGGGTGAGTTGGAGGCCGAGGTTGTTTCGCTTGAAGGTAGTTATTCAATGATGGATGGTCCTGTGATGAGTATTAGGGTTTATTTGGTTTTGGGGAGCCGCTAAATTAACTGACATGCGGCAGGTTGGAAAGACTGGCAAGGCAGCCTCACAGCTTTGCCGGTACAAAAAGATCAAAAAAAATATTGGAATATTGGCGAGCAATTTTGAGACAATGCAGGCGGGAAGGTCAGGCTTCAGCTGATTGCTTTTTGAATAAGTGCGATGATCTTTGTCTCAACAGGTTCGGATAATTCTTTTAGTGCGTAAGCAACCGGCCACATGACGTCTTCATCGAGGTTGGCTGTGTCACTAAAACCCAGGGTTGAGTATCTTGTTTTGAACTTTTGCCCGCCCTGAAAGAAACAAACGACTTTGCCTTCGATGGCATAGGCGGGCATTCCATACCAGAGTTTTGGGGAAAGACCTGTAGCACTGGCTTTAATGAGGGTGTGGAGCCGCATGGCCATGCTGCGATCCGGTTCGGCCATCTCTTCTATCTTTGCAAGCACTTCACTTTCGGCATCAACTTTATTAGTGCGGCCGGCTGTTTTCAATTCTTTGGCACGTTCCTTCATTGCGGCCTGTTCTTCAGCAGAGAAACCCTGTGCATTTTCTGTCACGGTCCCCCTGGATTTTTTTACTGCTTTTTCAGGTTTATTATTGTTCTGGTTCATATGGATCTCCATGAATAAGAATAAAATGAGGTGATTACCAAAAGAGAGGAAATTATTATTTAGATGATCGGGATAATTATCCGAAGTAATGATCCATTAAGTATCGGAAGGGCTTATTTTTCTGAGCTTAGCCAGGGTAATACCAATCCAGCCGCCTGCAGTTCCTAAAATTGAAGCGATCAAAGGGGATAACAGCAGGTGAAAAAATACTGCGCCAAAAAAATCTTCAGTGATAAAAGAATTAAAATCTGTCATCCCGCTCAGGGAAAAGTCTTGATAATTTCCCTCTGCTTTGAATACCAGTTCCTGCCTGGTTGTCCCCTTGAAAATGTAGAAAGTAACCAGAACGAATATCATCCAAATGATTGAACTGAGCATTGCGCTCAGGATTGAAGACCGGATCCCGTTTTTTATACTATTTAACCGGTAGGATGCAGCGAGACTGGATAAAAAATACAAAGTAAAAACACAGCTGAATTCGATGATTCCCCAGCTGGTATTGTCTTTTGGGAGGACTGCATATTCCAGCAATATCTCAGCGGCGAAGATGGTGCCGCCGAGCAGTCCAAAAAAACCGGCATTTGCAATTATTCCAGGTTGGATTTTTGAGACACCGAACCATCCTGCAGCAAAATAAATCATCAGAATTGTGCAAGCGCTAAATACACTGAGGAAATTTATGTTTGGCGCGAGAGCCCACCCCAGAAGGACCAGGAGAAATCCAAGCAGCACACCAGCAAGCAGCCCTTTAATAATTATCCCGGCATGTGAAGGTTGATAGAAATAATTCCTCATTTTTTCTCATTCAAAAAAGAAAAACTTTAATTTTCAAGTTAATAATCAAATGGTGTGTGCGGATTATGCTTGATAGATATAAAAATTCTGGTATGTGAGAAAATTGCCTAATCATCCAATCCTTTACCATCCAGAATCTGGGGAATATATTTTTCCACCCTAGCTTCCCGGGTTTTGGATTGTTTTGGGGCAGTGAAATAAAGGTTGTAAGCTCTTTGTCTGCCGGGGGTTAAG
>CAZBRI010000571.1:0-2156 GCA_964494055.1 uncultured Anaerolinea sp. | reverse complement strand
AATGAGTGTGCGGCATACCCCGGAATCACTGTGCGACATGGAGCGGATTTTGCACCTGGGGGATTTCCATTTTTTTTATTTCTTTTTTACACCACTATTTCACACATCAGCATAGAATGTAACTTATATATTACATGTGAAAATACTCACTATCCTCGAAAGCAAAGCATTATTAACACTAATATTCAATGAAAACTGATTTACCTTCCAATTTTGTGGAGAAACGATAATGCGCTTCCTAAATGATCTTAAAACAAGCACCAAATTGATATCAGGCTTTATTCTAGTGGCATTAATTTCCCTTTTGATCGCTTTTACCGGTTACACAAATATGAATACGATCAATAATGGTTTGAGCTCACTTTATAACGACAGGCTCATTCCAATCAAAGAAATCTCCAGTGTGAGTCAGAGTCTATTTACCATCCGCGGGGATGTTTTCAAAGCGATACTAATCCCGGGAGAAGCTGAAGCCAGTTATAAAACAATTGAAACGCAAACCACAAATATAAATACGCTTATCACAGAATATAAAAAGTCAGCTCTCAGTGATTCTGAAATAAAAGGCCTGGCCGAATTTGATGCAGCCTGGACAGAATACCAGGCTACTTTCAATGAAATCATCACCTGGTTGAAAGCAGGAAACAATGCGGATGCTTTGAAAAGTGCCATGAATGGCGGCCGGCATTCGGTCAATCGTAAGATTGTCGGGGCAGCAGCGGAAAAACTGCTGCAGATTAATTTGAAGCTGGCAGAAGAAATGAAAATTCAGGCAGATGCCATATTTGCATATGCTGTTAATCTATTATTGATCATTTCAGCTGCCAGTTTTCTCATCGCAGCCGTGCTTGGAATCATCATCAGTACTTCCATCAGTAAACCGCTCGGTCTGCTGGTGAATATTGCCCGGTCCGTGGCCGCAGGTGACCTGGTCCGAGACCTGGATGAAAAAGTAAAAGACTCAGTCAGACTGAGGAAAGATGAAGTTGGTGATATAGGAAAAGCTTTCGATCAGGTTATTTTATATATGCAGGAAATGGGTGACATTGCCGGACGAATCTCCCGCAATGATTTATCGGTTACTGTCAGTCCAAAATCAAGCAAAGATGAAGTAAGCCATGCATTTTTGAAAATGGTCAACAGCTTGAAAAATGTGATCGGTGAATTAGCCGGCAGTGCCAGCAGCCTGGCTGCATCCTCGTCACAATTAGCCCAGGCTGCGGGTCAGGCGGGACTGGCTACCTCTCAAATCGCGATCACAGTCCAGGAAGTTGCAAAAGGTATCACCCAGCAGTCTTCCAGTGTCAACGAAACAGCCTCATCCGTAGAATTAATGGGCAGATCAATTTCAGGCGTAGCGGCCGGTGCCGAAGAACAGGCTGCCGGCATAAATAAGGCATCAGCTTTCACCGGGATTCTCAACGAAAATATCCAAAAAGTAGCGGGTAATGCTGAATCGGTGACAAAAGACTCCAGTGAGGCAGCCAGGGCAGCCAGGGCCGGAAGTAAAACCGTCGAAGAAACCATCCGCGGTATGCAGAAAATAAAATCAAAAGTTGGCCTTTCTGCAATGAAAGTGCAGGAAATGGGTACCCGTTCTGAACAAATTGGTGTGATCGTTGAGACAGTCGAAGACATTGCTTCTCAAACTAATTTACTGGCTTTGAATGCCGCCATTGAAGCAGCCCGTGCCGGCGAACACGGAAAAGGTTTTTCTGTGGTGGCTGATGAGGTCCGGAAGCTGGCTGAAAGATCCAGCGCAGCCACAAAGGAGATCAGTGGGTTGATCAATGAAATCCAAAAAACGGTTGCGGAGGCTGTAGCTGCCATGAAAGATGGAGCAGATGAGGTTGAAAATGGCGTTAAGCAGGCCAATATGGCAGGAGAAGCACTTACCAATATTTTGAGTGTCGCCGAGTCAGTTTTCAAGCAATCTGAACTGGCAACCAGTGGTGTATTACAAATGCGCACAGCTGCCAATGAGCTTGCGCTTGCCGTAAATTCAGTTTCGGCAGTGATAGAGGAGAATAAAGCCTCGACAGACGAAATGGCAGCCGGGTCAGATCAGGTCACAAAATCCATTGAAACGATCGCCAGTATCAGTGAACAAAGAGATCGGAAGAGCACACGTCTGAACTCCAGTCACCTGAAGCTAT
>CAZBRI010000570.1:0-2157 GCA_964494055.1 uncultured Anaerolinea sp. | reverse complement strand
GATAGCTTCAGGTGACTGGAGTTCAGACGTGTGCTCTTCCGATCTCAGCAGGCTCCCAGCCAGCACGCCCAGCATCACGGCAGCAGTGATCCAGACCAGGGGCGATACTTTCAGCTGCTCAGAAAAAGAAGAATTCACAGAATGATTTTACATCAAAAGCACTTCAATAAGTTCCCCCTGCCAGTTTACTTTAACTTCCAGCCGCTCATCCATGCCGGCCATTTGCTCTCCCTTGGCGGGTTCAACTTCTTGATCGCTTCCTGTACTTTTTCACAAAATCGGGAAGAGGCTTCTTCTGGCCCCATCGCGATCACCCCGTGCACACTCCGGCTGGAGTTCTCAATCAGCCCGTTGATGTCCAGCCCCTGGTCGGTTGAAAACAACCCCTTGTACGGCCGAACAATAATGAGCGCCAGGTCAGCCCCAACGGCCAGGGGAGCGCTTCCAGCCTCCACCCTGACCCATACCAGGTGATTGTTGGTCATTACCACTGCCATTTTGGATATGTTCTGCCTGGTGGTTTCCAGGCTGTTGGATGATAATCTTTCGCTGATGGTTTCTGTGCAGGCCGTGCATTCAGTTTCCGGTTCCCCAAGCCCCCGAAGTGTAAAGTAATCCCGCAGCGCAGTCAACAGCTCAGGGCTTAACTGCCTTACCGAACATTCCCTTGTCGATCGGGTCAATTTTGACATTTTCAATACTCCATTAACCGGCATTCCCGCCGGGCCGGGTAAATTTCCTGGTCATTCAAAACGCTATTGATTTTACCCGATGTGAAGGCAGCGAAAAAATATATGCAAATCCCGTCCCTGTTCGCTTAGGGTCATGGATTGGCTTTACATGATTCTTTAATCTTATTATTCCTAGTGAAACATAAACTCCAGGAAAAAACCGGTGCCCATGATTTATCATGGGCACCGGTGCGGCTTGATAATTACCAGTCCGCCTGCCTTTGGCGATGTGCCATGCGGCAGGTCTGCTGCAGTCCAAAGCTGGCTATAAACACGCAGTTCAGACAGCCTCTTCTTTCTACTTGATCACGATCCGTCCTTCGGCTTTGCTGTCGACCGGCGAATGGGCTTTAATGTAATCGGCCAGTACCTGGTCCAGGGGTTGACCGAAATCATTTGTTTTGAAGGCTTTTTCGGCAAACATGCTGAAACCATCACCGCCGTCGCGCATGAAGTCGTTGGTGGCAACGGTGTAGACGGCTTTCGGATCCAACGGCTGGTATTTGCCTTTCAAGTCCAGGATTTCAGCGCTCACAATACGGCTGCCGGCTGGTTTGGATGGGTCAACCTGGTAACGCATCCCGGATACCTGCAGGAAGCGTCCCGCGCCTTCTTCCATCTTGGACGCCCCGTTTTCCAGGGCTGCCAGTAAATCTTCCCCGCTGATGCTGAATGTGCTTACCAGGTTGCCAAATGGCAGCACGGTCAGCACGTCGCCCAGGCTCACATCACCTTCCTTGATGCTGGCGCGAATCCCGCCGCCGTTTTCCAGCGCTACCTGAACACCTGTCAGTTCACGCATGGCATCGGTTATCAGGTTGCCCAGGCTGCATTCCTGTACCCGGCAGACCTTCCGGTCCCCTTCCAGGTAAACCGCGCTTTTGCCGATCACGCTTTTGGTCAGGGCGGCAATCGGACTGTACAGCCTTGTGACTATGGCGCTCACAGCAGGGTCGGGGGTGATGTAATGAGACAGGAAGATCGTATCCCCTTTTGATGTTACGACATCCCCGTTCGAGTCGAATTCCACATCCAGCTTTCCGAGGTAGGCCAGGTATTCACCCGCCTGAACCACAAGCACTGTTTTGCCATCGGGGTTTTCGACTTTTGCCGGGTACGGACCGGCTGCCCGGTTATCAAAATTAGCCAGTAATGTGTGCGTGTGCCCGCCGACGATGACATCCACACCTTTGACCGCTTTTGCAAGCTCCTGGTCTGCGCTGTATCCCATGTGAGAGAGAACGATGATCTTGTTCACGCCCAGTTTTGTCAGCTCATCCACTGTTTTTTGTGTGACCGAAAGGGAATCTGTATTAAAGACCAGGTCGCTGCCAGGCCGGGAGATGGTGGGGGTTTCAGGGTTGGCGAGACCGATCACACCGATCTTTTCCCCGCCTTTTGTGAGAATCACATACGGGGCGATTTT
>CAZBRI010000569.1:0-2161 GCA_964494055.1 uncultured Anaerolinea sp. | reverse complement strand
CCTGCCCGCCGAGTATGAGTGTCAGGTTGGTGTCCAACGCTTCACGCAAGACCATCACCAATGGGCCATTGCCTGATAAAAATACATTATTCAGCACCTGTTTTTTATCTTCCACTGGCTTGGATGCTATATTGAGACCTACGAGGGTTTTACCAGCCCCGGGTACGCCAGTGACAAAACAAATGGATTTTTGTCCCTTATCCTTCGATTTCTCAATCAAACGCTTGATCAGTTCAGAAGTGACACTTATATTGATCTCATCAGCATCTGAGCGAGATATTTCCTCAACATTGTGACCATTGTATAATGCCATCGCTGCTTCTATGATGGTGGGAGTGGGCTGGTACTGTCCTGCTTCCCATTCCAAAATATTAATAGGTATTTCCGGTGCAGCTGATAATACTTTCTGAATCACATCCAGTAACCCAGATTCATTACATTTTATCGGTTCAAAGAGATTATCGGTGTGATCACTAAATGAAAGTGATACTTCTATGGACTTTGCACGAGTGGCGATCAGTACCGGAGCGATGTAAGGCTTATGACTGGTTTCATGGAAGTTCTTGAGGTCAAGTGCATAATCCCAGACCTGATCGACATTCGAAGATAAGTATTCCTTTTCGCCAACTTTGAATTCAAGTACAAAGATGACCGCCCCGATCAGCAACACAACATCAATACGCCGGCCCATGCGGGGAATGGAATATTCGAAGTAGATCTTGCCCTGGTAGGAAGGTAAGGTGTTTTTTAGGATACGTATCTGTTCACGCCAGGCATCCTTTTGAGTTTGCTCAAGCACAAATTCGTTCTGCCTGCTTAAAGCACCCAATATTTGCAATTCATCAGTATGGTTAAAATCATTGATCGTTGCTGAATAATAAAATCGGTCCATATTCCCTCAATCTGGTTTGTCGATCGATATGATTGTTACGGGCATTTCCTAAGAATTGGATTTCGCAATACCAATAAACTTCCCACATGTTTGATTATATTAGATATTACGCCTATCATGTTGTTTTTCTGGGATCGAATATTATGTTCTGTCATCGTACAAATACTATTCACCCAGGGATTACTCCCCGGATTAACCTGCCAGGGGATGGGAAATTTATTCGGTAAACAATGTCAGAATAAGGTTCTGGATAACGCTTCATTTAAATGATTAGGTTGAACTTATTTTCACCACCAGAGCACCTGGACATCAAGTTAAAGAGCCTGTTGTAACGATAGATTATTTGGATTCTTTGTGACTTTGTGCCTTTGTGGTTTAAATACTATAGCGTGTAAAGGCTTAAAGTGCAGACCCCCTCCCGGCCTCCCCCATTTTCCAAAGGCGGAAAATGGGGGAGGGGTAACGTGCGAGTTATTTTTCCAGCAGGGTTTCGGTGAAGTGCAGGAGGGCCTGACGTCGTTGAAGTTGGTGATCATACCGACGGATATGCTAACAGAGCAGAATCAGAGGTATATATCGTATAAAAACAATCACGAAATTGTTTATGTTTTCATTACAATAATATTACTTATCATCCTTTAAGGACAATTGCTTGATTCATTGCACTAACTATATCCCGGATTTCTTCTTCATTCTTTGAGTTATATGCATTTACCTCACCTGATGAATTCTTAATTTGAATTATATGGGTTGTTTTTGAAGTCCAAATAAAAACTCCTCCTATACCTGCAGCAATTAATCCAATAATTAGAAAACTGATATTTCCACTAAAAGAAAGGAAAATTGTAAATATTCCTATTGCTAAAATAATCCATGATGCGCAGGATGGAGCTTTTTGAAAATAACGAACAGAAGAAATTTGTGATATTGAATATGTTTCAGAATTAAATATTGCTCGTAAATTTGTAATTTTTACACTCCCTTCTTCATAAATTATTTGTTCTTCAGAATTATTCTTTTTCTTTTGATCGATGGGTCTCTGTTCAGCTAAAGTTGGTTTTTGAATTGGAACATTAGTAGATAATTCTCTCCCACAATACCGACATACAATTGCTTCTTTCTTAATTGTTTCAGCACAATATGGACAGTCTTTTGTTTCGTCTGGCATTTTAATTCTCCCTTTTTTTAAGTATAGCTGATATTTAAATAGATAGTTCCTGAATTCCACGTCAAAATAAAATAATCCTCATTTCGTTCAATTGGCGAAGT
>CAZBRI010000568.1:0-2163 GCA_964494055.1 uncultured Anaerolinea sp. | reverse complement strand
TCTTCCACGGCTCTGAACACTCTTTCCCTACACGACGCTCTTCCGATCTCTCGTGAGTTCTTGATCAACCTGCTGGAACCTATCCCGGATGGGCAGTGGTGGAGCCTGCCGTCTTTCATCCGCGATGTAAAAACCCGCTATCCCGATTTTCAGCGTCCGGCTGGCGATTATGATTCATGGTTTGTCCGGCGGCAATCGGATAATGTGTTTCTGAGAGGTTTTTCAAGCTGGGACGAGATCGACGGTGCTCTCATCCGCTACCTGGTCACCGGCCCGCTTTATTGGCTGGGCTTCCTGGACCTGGCTGCGCCGGATGAGAAAAGCCCGCCGTCGGCTTTCTGCTCGCCCATAAAAAAGGTAAATGCTTCAACAGCCGCTGTTAAGGAAGAGGCAGCGAAGCTGATTGTTACATCCCAGGGACGTATCTCTGTGCCTGCCCTTGTGCCGCTTGCAGTGCGTTACCAGGTCTCCCGTTTCTGTGAATGGGATACACCACGGGAACAGGAGTACCTGTACCGGGTCACTTCCTCTTCCCTCAAGCGGGCGGCTGAACAGGGCCTAAAAGTGGAGCAGCTGCTGGCCATCCTACGCAAAAACGCCTCATCTCCCATCCCGCCGCCATTCCTTAAAGCACTTCAGCGCTGGGACCAGAAAGGCAGCGAAGCCCAGATCGAACAGCTCGTGGTGTTAAAAGTGACACGTCCTGAATTGTTGACCGAACTGCGTGCTTCCCGAGCCGGCCGCTTCCTTGGCGAGATCATAGGTCCCACCACCGTCGTCATCCAATCCGGCGCTCAAGCCAAAGTCCTCGCCGCCCTCGCCGAACTCGGCATCCTGGCAGATTCAAAGACAGAAACGCCCCCCGCCTACCTGCCAGAAATCTAAATCTCAAACAATCAATCCACAAAAGACCCGCAAAGCATTTTGTTTTCCCCGCAAGTATTTTGATTGCGAATATTTGCTCACCAGGTAATTTATCCACAAAAGACCCACATAGCAATTTGTTTTCCCCGTTTGTATTGTCAATGTGAAGGTTTGCTCACCAGGTAATTTATCCACAAAAGACCCGCAAAGCATTTTATTTTCCCCGCCGGCAATTTTTTGCGAATATTTGCACTCAGGTAATTTTTCCACAAAAGACCCGCATAACATTTTGTTTTCCCCGCCGGCAATTTTTTTGCGAATATTTGCACTCCTGGTAATTTATCCACAAAAGACCTGCAAGAAATTTTGTTTTCCACGCATGAACTTTTATTATGAATGTTTGCATTCCTGGTAAATTATCCACCAAAGACCCGCAAAGCATTTTGTTTTCCCCGCTGGCAATTTTTTTGCAAATATTTGCACTCCTGGTAATATATCCACAAAAGAACCTCATAACATTTTGTTTTCCCCGCAAGTGGATTTTTTGCGCATGGTTTTAGCGCAAAAAATCCACATAAGTTAAGTTTTTCTCCCCCTTCCCCAGGAAGGGGGCCGGGGGATGGTATCTTGCAAACCAAAATAATCTGGAAAACAGAAAATTTATTAGTTAATAATACTGGATGACCACAAAAAATGATCATCCAGCCTGCCTAACTCAATTCCAGAAATCGCCCATCCGGATCAACCCGCCTTCGGTTGATCTTTATCCTCCAGCATACCCTCTTCCCTCAGCATCTCATACACACCCAGGCAGCCCTTGCAGCAAAAATTCATCATCTTCCCGTCAAACTCTTTGGTAATCACCCGCCGGGCTTCAGCCCCGCAGTGATCACACTTGATCGTATCTACCATAGCATCACCGGTCCTAATATCATTGAAGGAATAAGTCCTGCCACAGCCATGCCGCGCAGGATAGTCTGCACCGCAAAAAGCAGGATCAGCAGGGCGGCGAAGGATTGAAGCCGCCCGCGCAGGGCAGGGCTGAGAAGGTTGGCAGCCAGGCCCAGGCCCAAAAGGGTGGGCACCGTCCCCAGCCCGAAGGACAGCATCGTCAGGGCACCGCCCAGTGCAGTCTGAGTCCGGGCGGCCATTACCAGCATGGCGAAAACCAACCCGCAAGGCAGGAAGCCCCACAGGATGCCGATCGTCAGCGCTGAGAGAAAACTGCGTTTGCCAAACAACCCTCGCATTCGAGATCGGAAGAGCACACGTCTGAACTCCAGTCACCTGAAGCTATCT